>CANGOT010000280.1 GCA_947455425.1 Chitinophagaceae bacterium
AACATAGCTCTTCACAATGTTACTCAAATAAAATTAGTAACGACTCCTTTTGGGGGAACTCCAGGTCCTACAGTTTATCTAGATAATATCTATTTTTACAAATCGGCAACTACCCCAACAATCACAAATTTTACTATACCAAGTAAAAATATGGGTAATTCACCTTTCATTATTACAGCACCAACAAGTAATAGTGCTGGTTCATTTACTTATATTAGCAGTAACCCAGCTGTTGCAACTGTAACAGGAAGTACTATTACAATTGTGGGTATTGGCAATACAACTATCAAAGCTACTCAAGCTGCAGCTGGTGGTTATACTGTAGGTACAAAATCTACAATGTTTACTGTAAATTCTGGATTAGCTGGTGCACCAACTACAGCCGCTCCAACTCCAACAAAACTTCAAGCGAATGTGATTTCACTTTTTAGTAATGCCTATACTAATAAAACAGTTGACACCTGGAGTGCTGTTTGGGATCAGGCAGATGTTACAGATGTGCAAATCGTAGGTAACGATACAAAAAAATATACAAATCTTGTTTATGCAGGTATCGAATTCACCAATAACCAGGTGAATGCTACCAATGCAAACTTTTTTCATATTGACATCTGGACACCTAATGGTACTTCTTTTAAAGTAAAACTAGTTGATTTTGGTGCTAATGGAACCTATGCTGGTGGCGATGATGTAGAGTATGAATATACTTGTATTCCCCCTGCATTTAGCACTTGGGTAAGTTACGATATACCAATGACTGCTTTTACAACATTAACAACAAAAGCTCATATTGCTCAATTAATCATTTCATCTTCTGCTAGCACAGTATATGTTGACAATGTTTTCTTCTGGGCAAATACAGCAGTACTACCAGTAAGCTTACAATCTTTTACAGCTAACAAAAGAGAAAATAAAGTTAGCTTAAATTGGAATAGCAGTAATGAAGTAAACCTACTTGCCTATAATGTTGAAAGAAGTTTTGATAACAAAACTTTCGAAACAATTCAATCTGTTAAAGCAACACAAAGCAACAATTACAATGCTATTGATGCAAAACCAGTGAATGGTATCAACTACTATCGTTTAAAAATGATTGATAATAATGGCAAGTTTAGTTATTCATCAGTTCAGTCTGTTTATTTCTCCGAAAAAGGAACTGTAGGATTTTCATTCTATCCAAATCCTGCAAAAAATAACATCAATGTTGCTTTAGAAACAATTGCAAGTAAAACTGCAAGTATTGAATTGATTGATAACTTAGGCAGAATTGTAAAATCAATCACGATAACAAATCAAAATTCAAATAGCAATATCTCTATTAATACAGCCAATATGAATAAAGGAGTTTATTTCTTGGTTTTAAAAGATGGAGCATTTACAAAGTCAAGCACAGTTGTAATTGACTAAAACTTTTTAATATGGCACTAGTTCTAAAACGCTGGTGCTGTAATTTTTATAACAATCACACAGAAGGATTTTTTAGGAAAGAAACGCGATTTTCTCTAAAACTGTGGAAACTTTCAACAGCGTAGAGGAAGCATCACGAATAACTGGTGAAGTTTCACCATCAACTGGGGAGGTTTTATGGATTGAAGTGGGAATTCTCTCAAAGTGCAGGAAACATTCTGTTTGATCGAGATTTTATTTAGATCAAAAGATGAAGTATTTTAAATATTTAAACAAAAAAAACAATAATTAATAACAAACAAAAAAGCGATTGCACTATGAAATTAAAAATTAAACTATTGGGTTTAATGTTTTTTTTAGGAGGTTTCCTGAATTACATCATTGCCCAGAACATTAACATTACTGGTAAAGTTAAAAACAAAGCAACTGGTGAAGCTTTAGTTGGAGCAACGGTTAATATTGAAAAAACAACAAAATCTGCTCAAACAGATGCTAGTGGAAGTTTCACAATATCAGCACCCAAAGGAAGTGTGTTGGTGATTTCTTATGTAGGAATGACATCACAACGTTACACTGTTTCAAAAGGTGAGAACATAATTATTAATTTAGAAGAGGCTTCAAAAGCTTTGGATGATGTTATTGTGGTGGGGTATGGTACTCAAAAAGTAACAAAAGTTTCAGGTGCTATTTCTACTGTTAAAAGTGCAGATATAGAAAAACTTAAACCAGTTAGAACCGAAGAAGCTTTGCAAGGTAAAGCATCAGGTGTGAGCGTTATTCAAAGTGGTTCGCCTGGTTCTAAACCTACGGTTTTGGTTCGTGGTATTCCTTCTTTTTCTGGAACAGATCCAGTTGTAATTATTGATGGGACTCCGCAATCTTTAACAGATTTAAATGCCATTAATGCTTCCGATATTGAGTCTATCAATGTGTTAAAGGATGCAGCAACAACCGCGATTTATGGAGTTAAAGGTGGAAATGGCGTTATCGTTGTAACCACAAAAACGGGAAGGAAAAATCAAAAAGTAGAAATCAACGTAAATACAAATTATGGTGTTCAAGAAGTGATAAACACAATTGGGGTTCTTAATGCATCTGAATATGCAGGTATGATTAATGAAGGAAGTACATTGGCTGGTGGTAATATTATTTTTCCGGATTTATCTAAAGTGGGTGTTGGTACAGATTGGCAAAAGCAGGTTTTTAACACTGCTTCTATTCAATCTCATAATATTACAGCAAAAGGTGGTAGCGATAAAATGACTTATTTTTTATCAGGTGGTTATTTGAATCAAGGTGGTATTGTTGGGGGAAATGATAAATCAAATTTTAGTAGAGGTAATCTAACTGCTAACTTGAATTTTGATATTTCAAACAAACTGAAATTTATTTTGAATACAACAGGTGTGATACTTGATTCTAAAGGAGTACAGGAAAACTCTTTCAATAGTGTTTTAGGTAGTGCTATCAACTTCGATCCTACAGTTACTGTATATAACAACGTGCCTAATACTGTTGGTAAATATGGTTTCAGTACTTTGCTATTGTCTGAAATATATAATCCATTAACAAAATTAGAAAACACTTATAATATTAATAATGGTTTTAAATTATATGGTAAAATGGAGTTGCAATATGAAGTAAATAAGAACTTAAAACTTACTTCTCGTTTTGGTTATACAAAATACGATGGTAATGCAAAATCATTTACACCACTTGTATTCTATGGATTAAATAATGTAGATAATTCAATGAATGCAGATGGCTCAACTGTTACCGATAAGCATAATAGCGTTGCAAGTGAAAAAGCAAGCAATTTTAATTATACTTACGAAGCATTTGCTAATTATAATTTTAAATTAAAAGATCTTCATCACTTTGAAACTGTATTAGGATTATCACTTGCAAAAATTTCTGGTAATGCTGCTGGTGCAACAAGACAGGATGTTCCTTTTAACTCTTGGGATTTTGCAGACTTTACTGCTGCCACAGGTACCAATAGTTCAAATAACACCAGTGCTATGAGTGGATATTATTATCAATATTTCAGAAGAAATCTATCTTATTTTGGTCGTGTAAACTACGATTATGATGAGAGATATTTAGCATCGGCAAGTATGCGTAGAGATGGCTCTTATGCTTTTGGTACCAATAATAAATTTGGTAACTTCTTTTCTGGTTCATTAGGTTGGGTGGTTAGTAAAGAAAAATTCTTTAAAATCAAAGCAATTGATTATTTAAAAATCAGAGGAAGTTATGGTTCAACTGGTAACGAAAATGTAAATCCACAATATGTTGGTATCGTAACTGGTGGTCCAAGTTATGGCCCAACAGGTAATAGTAATGGCTATACTTTTGGAGATGTTTTTTATTCTGGTTCAACTGTTGGCTCTGCTGCTAATAATGGGTTAAGATGGGAGAAACAACTACAGTCAAACTTCGGTTTCGACATTGCTTTTCTAAAAAATAAACTCTTAATTAACGCTGATTATTTTGAAAAGAAAGTTGATGGTTTATTGTTTACACCATCTGCGTCTTTATACTTAGGTTCAGTGCCTAT
>CANGOT010000281.1 GCA_947455425.1 Chitinophagaceae bacterium
ACATTGCCAACCACCCAATACCAGCAGAGAAGAATTAACAAAACAAAAGCAACAAATTCAAAGAGAAATTGATGAATTAAATGCTAGCTTAAAGAATATTCAAACAAACAAATCCAACGTTTTAAAAAAATACAACATCATTAAAAATAAAATTGATGCAAGAGAAAGACTAAAAAATAATATCAATAAAGAAATAAAGCAATTGGATGAAGATATTTATTTGAAAAATGTTGAAATCTATCGATTAAAAAAAGAACTAGACACCTTAAAACAGCGTTATGCACAAAGTGTGAAATACGCATATAAAAATAGAAGCAATTATCAGTACCTTAATTTTTTATTCTCTGCAAAATCTTTTAATGATGCATTAAAACGTGTTAGTTACTTAAAAGGGTATAGAAAACTTAGAGAGGTAGAAGCAATAAACATTGCCAAAACACAAAATGATTTACTACATAACATTAATCAACTTAATACTAGCATTCAGGATAAAAAAGGAGCTTTGATTAGTCAAACTGAACAACTGCAAGTACTAGAGTTGGATAGAAAAGAAAAAGATGAAGTTGTAAAACAACTGCGTGGACAAGAGAAAGAAATTAATGCACAAATTTCAAAAAAAGAAAAACAACGTAGAGAAATAAATAATGCCATTAATGCAGCTATTCGCAGAGAAGCAATTGAAGCAGAGAAAAAAGAAAGAGAAAGATTAGCAAAAATTAAAGCAGCAGAAGATGCAAAAAAGAAACAATTAGAAGCTGAAGCAGCAGCAGCAAAATTAGCAGCAGCTAAAGCAAAAGCAGAAGCTGATGCAAAAAACAAAGCAGATGCTGCTGAAAAAGCCGCTGCCGACGCAAAGGCAAAACGTTTGGAAGATGATGCTAAAAAAGCTGAACAAAAATCTGTAACGTACAATGCTGGAATGACAATTCCTGGAAAAAATATTACAATGCCTAATGGTACAAAACGTGATTACAGTGTATTTGAAGGCACTCCAGAAGGATTAACTATGTCGGTTGATTTTGAGAAAAAAAGAGGACAGCTACCTTGGCCAGTTAGCACTGGTACTATTTGTGGAAGATTTGGCACAGATCAAATCAATGCACACATGAAAGTAGAAAGAGATGGTATTTTTATTTGCTTACCTGTTGGCACTGCGGTAAAAGCTGTGGCAGATGGAGAAGTTTCTCTTATCCAAAACTTAGATGAATACAAATTTGTAATGGTGCGTCATGGTAGATATGTTACCATTTATAATCGTCTTTCAGATGTTAATGTTGTAAAAGGCCAAAAAGTAAACGCTGGTACTTTGATTGGAAAAGCTGCTGTAGGCGATGCTGGTGATGGAGAATTTGAATTTAGAGTAATGAATGGCAGCAATAAATTTGTTAATCCAGAGGGATGGTTAAAACCAAGATAACTGAGTGCCTTTACATTCTGCAAAATCTCATTTTATCTTAGAAAAAATTTATGACAACAATTATAATAAACATTAAACAATTAGTAAATGTTCGGGAAGAAAATAAATTACTTCGAGGAACAGAACTTGCCAACTTACCTATAATTGATAACGCTTATTTGATTGTTGAAGATGGATTGATTAAAGATTATGGAGGCATGGCAAGCGGAAAATGGCAAGTGGAAAATGACGAGTTAAAAAACGATACACTACAAACAATAGATGCAAACGGAGCAACCATTCTTCCAACATATTGCGATAGCCACACACATATTGTATTTGCGGCTACAAGAGAAAGTGAGTTTGTAGATAAGATAAAAGGATTAAGCTACGCAGATATTGCTGCAAAAGGTGGCGGTATTTTAAACTCTGCCGCCAAACTTGCTACAACTTCCGAAGATGATTTATTTGACATGGCTTTTGCCAGATTAACAGAATTGATAAAACTTGGAACAGGTGCTATAGAAATTAAAAGTGGTTATGGATTAAGTGTTGACGGTGAGTTAAAAATGTTGCGGGTTATACAACGTTTAAAACAAATTTCTCCCATTCCTATTAAAGCCACATTTCTTGGTGCCCATGCATTTCCAACAATTTATAAAGAAAATAAACAAGGCTACATTGATTTAATTTTAAATGAAATGTTGCCCATCATCGCCAAAGAAAATCTTGCAGATTATATTGATGCATTTTGTGAAGAAGGTTTTTTTTCTGTAGACCAAACAGAAACTATTTGCAAAGCAGGAATTGATGCGGGGTTAAAAGTAAAAATTCATGCTAATCAATTACATCTTTCCGGAGGTGTGCAGCTGGGCGTAAAACTACAAGCATTGTCTGTTGATCATCTTGAAGCTATGGATGATGAAGCTATTGAAACACTTGCAACATCTAATACTATCGGTACTTTGTTGCCTACTGCCGCTTTCTTTTTAAGAATGCATTATCAGCCTGCACGAAAATTAATTGATGCAGGTTGTGCCATTGCTTTAGCAAGTGATTATAATCCTGGAAGTAGCCCAAGTGGCAATATGAATTTTGTAAATGCCATCAGTTGTATTCAAATGAAAATGTTGCCCGAAGAAGTTATTAATGCTTCAACAATTAATGGTGCTTATGCCATGGAAGTTGAAAAAGAACTTGGAAGTATCAGTAAAGGGAAAAAAGCCAATCTTATTTTCACTAAACCATTATCATCATTGGCGTATATGCCCTATAGTTTTGGGAATAATTTAATTGACAAAGTGATGATTAACGGTGCGTTTGTATAATTTTCTACAAAAAAAAATAGCCATCCTTTGGGATGGCTATTTTTTTCAATTGATATATACTTAACTTAATTTGGCTTGAAGATTTGCATCTAAAGCATCTAAAAATTCTTCTGTATATAAATAATGTTCGCCGTGGTTTACTTTGTTTCCATAAATACAAACAGCTAAATCTTTAGTCATTTTACCGCTTTCAACTGTTTCTACACAAACTTGCTCCAATGCGTGGCAGAAATTAATTAATTCTTGATTACCATCTAATTTACCTCTAAACTCTAAACCTCTTGTCCAGGCAAAAATTGATGCAATTGGATTTGTAGAAGTTGGTTTTCCTTTTTGGTGCTCGCGATAATGACGCGTTACAGTTCCGTGTGCAGCTTCTGCTTCCATAACAGTTCCATCTGGTGTAACTAAAACAGAAGTCATTAATCCTAAGCTACCAAAACCTTGAGCTACTGTATCACTTTGCACATCGCCATCATAATTTTTACAAGCCCACACAAAATTACCATTCCATTTTAAAGCACTTGCTACCATATCATCAATTAAACGATGCTCATAAGTAATGCCAGCAGCATCATACTTTGCTTTAAATTCATTTTGATATACTTCTTCAAAAATATCTTTAAAGCGCCCATCATATTTTTTAAGGATGGTATTTTTTGTAGAAAGATATAAAGGCCATTTCTTTTGTAATGCTGTGTTAAAGCAGCTTCTTGCAAAACCAAAAATACTTTCATCGGTATTATACATAGCTAAAGCAACACCATCACCTTTAAAGTTAAACACTTCGTGTTCTATTACTTTACCATCTTCGCCCTCGAATTTAATCGTTAATTTTCCTTTTCCTTTGGTAACAAAATCTGTTGCACGATATTGATCTCCAAAAGCGTGACGACCAATACAAATTGGTGCAGTCCAGTTAGGCACTAAACGAGGAACATTTTTGCAAACAATTGGTTCACGAAAAACAGTACCATCAAGAATATTTCTGATTGTTCCGTTGGGTGATTTCCACATTTGTTTCAACTTAAATTCTTCAACTCTTGCTTCATCAGGAGTAATAGTTGCACATTTAATTCCAACGCCATATTGTTTAATAGCATTTGCTGCATCAATGGTTACCTGATCATTTGTTTCATCACGATACTCCATTCCTAAATCGTAATATTTAATATCTAACTCAAGATAAGGAAGAATTAATTTGTCTTTAATAAACTTCCAAATAATTCTGGTCATTTCAT
>CANGOT010000282.1 GCA_947455425.1 Chitinophagaceae bacterium
CACTACTGACAGCCTTCAAATAACTAAATTAAAGTTTTATATTTCTGCAATTGAATTTTATAAAGATGACAAACTTGTTTTTGCAGAAAAAAATAGTTTTCATTTAATAGATGCCTCTGTTGAACAAACGCAAGAGCTTCATATTAATAAACCTTCGAATATACTGTTCAACTATATCAGTTTTAATCTGGGCATTGATAGTAATACTAATATTAAAGGTGCTTTAGGTGGAGATTTAGATCCAATAAAAGGAATGTATTGGGCCTGGCATAGTGGTTATATTAATTTTAAGTTAGAAGGAAATAGTAATGTTTGCAATACCAGAAATAATGCTTTTGAATTTCATTTAGGAGGCTTTCAATCGCCTTACTATAGTATGCAAAAAGTTAGGCTGGCAGTTGCAAGCACAAACAATGCAAGCATTGTGATGGATATTGCAAAATACTTTGCTCAAATCAATCTGGCGAATACCAATATGATTATGACACCCAGTAAAGAAGCTGTTGAACTTTCTAAAATTGCTGCATCTATATTTAGTATTCAGGCACAATGAAAAAACTTATCATCATATCATTCCTTGTTATATGCATAGCAGCATTTAAGAGCATTAATGATGAGTTATTTTATATACCCAAGAACTTTCCAAAACCAGTGTATGATTTTGCAGATAATTCCTTGACAAAAGAAAAAATAAAACTAGGCAAAGCCCTATTCTACGACCCCATTCTTTCAAAAGATAATACGATTTCTTGCAGCAGCTGTCATTTATCAAACACAGCTTTTACGCATACAGACCACGATTTAAGTCACGGTATTCAAAATAGAATAGGAACACGAAATGCACCAACTTTAATCAATCTGGCATGGAACAAAAGTTTTATGTGGGATGGTGGCATTCATCATTTAGATATGCAGGCTTTAGCACCCATAACCAACCCTGATGAAATGGATGAAACAATAGAAAATGTTGTTGCAAAACTTCAACAAAACAAAAAATATCGAAAGCTATTTTATGATGCTTTTAATGATAGTATTGTTACTGGTGAACATACATTAAAATCTATTTCACAATTTCTTGTTACCCTTGTGAGTGCAGATTCTAAGTATGATAAAGTAATGAGAAAAGAACAAGGAATTTCTTTTACTGAACACGAACAAAAGGGCTACGAATTATTTAAAACGAATTGTTCAAGCTGTCATAAAGAGCCTTTATTTACAAATAATGAATTTGAGAATAATGGTCTTCAACCAGATTCAACTTTACATGATGGTGGCCGAATGAGAATTACAAAAAATGTTGCAGATTCATTAAAGTTCAAAGTACCTACACTAAGAAACATTGAGCTTACATATCCTTATATGCACGATGGGAGGTTTAAGAATTTGCAGATGGTTTTATTTCATTATACAGAAGATATTCATCCATCTCCTACCCTATCAAATCAGCTGAAAACAAAGATAACTTTAGGGGAAAAAGAGAAGGGATATTTGATTGATTTCTTAAAGACTTTAACGGATGAAGACTTCATACAAAATAAAAAACATCAATTTGATGCTTATTAAATATTATCTATTTTTTAGCTTCATTTGTTGCAAATTTAATTTGCAAATCCTCAGTAAGTTTTATAATACTTAAGTTCACCTCTTCTTTAAAGTCATTAAAATCATTCAGTGATTGTTCAACAGAAGTAAAAAAATCTACAGTAACAATATGTGCTTGTTTTCCTGTTTCAGAAAGATGCACCTGATAGGTTTCAATAGCCACTTTATCTTTTAAAACTTTTTTAATAGAGCCCACTAATAACATCAATTGATTAGATGGAGTGGCTATATCAATTTCTAATCTTATTTCGGCTTTACGTTGTGTTCGTAGTGAAATATTATCTACAACACTATCTACCATTTGTTTGTTGGGAACCGTTATATAAGTTTTATTTTCTGTTCTGATACGAGTACTACGAAGTCCGATTTTTTCAACAGTTCCTGTAAATTGTAGCACTTTAACCGTATCACCGGTTGTAAAAGGTTTATCGAAAAAAATGATGAAAGATGCAATTAAGTTTTCAAGACTTTCTCTTGTTGCTAAAGCAATAGCAGCACCAACAATGCTAAGCCCTGTGAGTAGATTTCCTATATTCCTGTGAAAAGAAAAATGCAGCACAAGTAACACTCCTATAATTACAAGTATTACTTTAAAAAAATCTTTGAAGAAAACAATGAGTTGATTATCGCTTGCATCTCTTGTGATGCTTGCCTTTTCTTCAATAACCATTGCTGTAAAGTCTATCAATCTGACACAGAGCCAGATGAATATTATAACCAGCAAACCACTAGTAAGACTATCAACAATTTCTCGTGAAGTGTATTTAAAAATTTTAAACTCTAATGCACTTGGAAAGTTAAGTTTATCAATTGAAACAAATGCAATAAAAAACAAGATGAATAACTCCAGCGGCTGTACTACTAAATTAAAGAAAGATTGTTTAGTAATCACTTTGCCTGCTTTGCCAATCATTCTGTAAAGCAAGCCAGCACAGTATTTTGAAATAAGTTTTTTGATAATTAAGGTGAAAAGAATAACACTTATCACAATCAAATAACTCTCAATAGTATTATCCCAAAATCTATACTTCATGATTTAATTAAACACTTAACTTGTTCTTTTTACAACTTGTGCAACTAGGTCGGCTTCTGTTGCAACTTTGCCTCCAACATAAACAGTTCCCTTCATTTCACAAATACCACGACGAATTGGTGCAGCAAATTCCATTTTTAAAATCATTGTGTCACCTGGTACAACTTTAAGTTTGAATTTGCAATTATCAATCTTTAAAAAGTAAGTGTCATATTGTCCTTCAGGCATTGAGTTTATGCAGAGTATTCCACCAGTTTGTGCAAGAGCTTCAATCTGTAAAACACCTGGCATCACAGGATTCTCTGGAAAATGACCAGGGAAAAACCATTCATTAAATGTTACATTTTTAATACCAATAATATGTTTATCGGTAAGCTCAACAATTTTATCAACCAATAAAAAAGGATGGCGATGCGGTAGGGTTTTTTCTATTTGTTGTAAAGTAAAAACAGGGGGCAATGTTGGATCGTAAACAGGTACATCTTTTACGTGTCTGTTTTTCTTAATGTATTGTTTTATTTTCTTAGCAAATTCAACATTGGTGCTATGTCCAGGGCGATTGGCAATAATTCTACTTTTTATAGGATAACCAATTAAAGCCAGGTCTCCTATAACATCTAATAATTTATGGCGGGCAGGTTCATTTGGAAATCGAAGTTCTAAGTTGTTTAAATAACCTTCGCTTTTTACTTCAATTTTATCTCTTTTAAAAGCTTTGGCCAATCTTGTCATTTCTTCTTCGGTAATAGGTTTATCTACTACAACAATAGCATTGTTGATATCGCCACCTTTTACCAAATCATTATCTAGTAACATTTCCAACTCGTGAAGAAAGCAAAATGTTCTACAAGGAGCAATTTCTGTTTTAAACTCTTTGATAGATTTCAAACCTGCATGTTGTGTTCCTAATACGGGGCTATTGAAATCTATCAGGGTTGTAATCTGATAATCAACAGCAGGCATGGCAACCATTTCTACACGCTTTGCTTCATCATACAAGAAAATATTCTCATCAATACTATACCAGATTTTAGTTGCATCTTGCTCTGCTACTCCCACCTCTTCGATGAGTTGAACAAATGGTTCACTACTACCATCTATAATAGGAATTTCTGGACCATTCACTTCTATTAAACAGTTATCAACACCCATTCCTACAAGAGCTGCAAGCACGTGTTCAACAGTGCTGATTTTTGCATCGCCTACCTGCAATGTAGTACCACGACTGGTGTCTGTAACTAAATCACAATCGGCCTTAATAATAGGTTGATTAGGCAAATCAATTCTTTGAAATTGCAATCCGAAGCCAG
>CANGOT010000283.1 GCA_947455425.1 Chitinophagaceae bacterium
ACTTTAAACCGATTGGCCAATAGTTTAAGTGGTGGCGAAAGTCAAAGAATACAATTAACCAGAAGCTTGGGCAGTAATTTAACCAACTCGCTGTATATACTTGATGAACCCTCAATAGGCTTGCACAACAGAGACACAGAAAAGCTCATTGGTGTTTTAAAATCATTAAGAGAATTAGGCAATACTGTTGTTGTTGTAGAACATGATGAAATGATGATGCGTGAAGCAGACTATATTATTGATATGGGGCCATTGGCATCGCATCTTGGAGGTGAAGTTGTAGCCACAGGCAACTATGATGAATTGATTGCCAACCCAAAAAGTTTAACTGGTAAATATTTGAAAGGAGAACTTAGTATTGAACCTCCCAAACATATTCGCAAATCTTTAAGAAGTATTACTATTGAAGGTGCTTCACAAAACAATTTAAAGAACATTGATGTAACAATTCCTTTGGGTGTATTGTGTGTGGTAAGCGGTGTTAGTGGTAGCGGTAAAACTACTTTAATCAAACAAATTTTATATCCTGCTTTACAAAAACTAAAAGGAGAAAGTGCAGATAAAGTAGGCAACCACAAAACAATCAGTGGCGATGTAGATTTTATTGATGCCATTGAAATGGTTGACCAAAATCCTATTGGTAAATCATCACGCAGTAATCCTGTAACTTATATAAAAGCATACGATGAAATACGTGAACTTTTTGCATCACAACCATTAAGTAAAATACGTGGTTTTTTGCCCAAGCATTTTAGCTTTAATGTAGAGGGAGGAAGATGCGACACTTGCAGTGGCGAAGGCGAACAAGTAGTAGAAATGCAGTTTTTAGCAGATGTGCACCTAACCTGCGAAACCTGTGGTGGTAAACGTTTTAAAGAAGAAGTGGTAGAAGTAACTTATAACACCAAGAACATAGATGATGTATTGAATATGAGTGTGGATGAAGCGATTGATTTTTTTGCTGCATCTAAACAAAGCATAAAAGTAGCCACTGCTTTAAAACCTTTACAGGATGTGGGATTGGGATATGTTAAACTAGGACAATCCTCTAATACTTTAAGTGGTGGCGAAGCACAACGTGTGAAACTGGCTAGTTTTTTAGGCAAGGGAAAAGGTGCCGGACATATCTTATTTATTTTTGATGAACCTACCACTGGCTTACATTTCAACGATATTCAAAAACTTTTAAAAAGCTTCAATGCTTTGGTAGAACAAGGCCATTCTTTATTAGTGATTGAACATAATACCGATGTGATTAAAAGTGCCGACTGGCTTATTGACCTTGGACCTGAAGCTGGGGATGCTGGCGGAAACCTAGTATTTGCAGGCATTCCAAAAGATATTAAGAAAGTGAAAGAAAGTTGGACTGGGAAGTTTATGTAGCCAAAATCATTTAATAATTATAAAATGAAGAAGTTTATTCTGCTTGTATTCTTATTTCCTTTGTTATTAATGGCACAAGAAAATAATGAGAAAGTATTATTCCATACAATCAAGACTTACCAGGATTTTGCAGAAGTCATAAAAGAGACGAAAGAAAAGAATAAAATAGCAGTTATAATCTTCATTAATAAAAATTTTATTTCAAAAACAAGCTTTGCAAATTTCATAGACGAACTTAAAGAACAGTTCAATAAAGATTCTTTAGCAGACGTTGTAAATAAGAATTTTGTTTGTAATATTCTTTTATTCGATAATTACGATAAAAGATCGACAGTTGACAATAAATTTATTAGCGAGCTAATAACTGGATGCAGAATAGGAAAAAATGTAATGTATTTTTTATATGCTAATAGTAAGGGGGAGATAATTCATAAAAATTATTTTAAATATTTTACCAGAGATGGAAAAGATGGAAAAGATGGAAATTTCTTCCTATCACTGAAAGAGGCTCTTGATTCTACCAACCATTGTTATACGCTTCTGAAGAAATTTAAAGCAGGTGAACGCGATACTGGTTTTATAAAACATTTTTTTCACACGTTAACTTTTTCAGCAGATGACAGTACAGATCAATTTGTTTTAGACTACATAAATTCTCAAAAAAATATTTATACAAAGACAAATGCAGATATCATAATGGGCAGCTTTGCTCATTTTGCAGCATTTAATCATATCTATCAAAACCATGATAAATGGGCTGAAATAATTAGTGAAAATTATTTAGATAGTTTTTATAGACATCAAATTAGCAATATTATTAGGGAGACATACTATTGGGTTTATAATTTTAGGTTTTCTTCTACTGATAGCATAGTTAGTTCTTTTCAAGATAAGTATCCAAAATACGGGCGTTTAGAAGCAGTTTTATTTTTCTTAAATCAATACTCTGGTAATAATCCTATTCAAATAGAATTATACGATAATATAGTGAATCATTATTTTGACTTGGACATCATTAAAGAGCTTTCAGCTAGCCAACTTAATAACATAGCTTGGCACATATTTCAATACAGTTTAAACTCTCAGAGTCTTTTCAATGCATCTAATCTTAGTAAACAATGTTTAGTCATCAAAAAAAACAATCCTATGTATTTAGATACCTATGCAAACTTGTTATATAAGCTTGGACATACAAAAGAGGCTATTGAAATCGAAGAGCAAGCACTTGAACTGGCAGAAACCAGTAATAAAAAAAATTATGAAAAGGTTATAGATAAAATGAAAAATGGCAATCCCACTTGGAAATAAAAAAATGAAAACTTCTAATTTGTTATAGCAAAAATTAAAGCAACTTACAACAACTACTATTTTCACTAAAGATAAGACAAAAAAATTTAACAACCATCTGCCCCCCCCAAAAAAGATCCTAACTCTTTTTTAATAGCAAGAATAAAACTGTATAACAAATCAGCAAACAACAAAGGTTGTTAATTTGTTTAACCCCATATTACAAGCCCTGTTATTCAAAAACACTCGCATTCTTGTTATATTTATTTCTGTATTCTAATGGCAACATTCCGGTGATTTTTCTAAACACTTCACGAAAAGCTTTTACATCGTTGTAACCAACATCATACATGACTTCATTGATAGTTTTTCGGGTATTTTCAAATGCTTTTTTTGCAGATTCCATCTTCACTCTTTGTGAATATTCAACAGGCGTATTTCCTGTAGCTGCAATAAATCTTCTATCAAAATTTCTTCTGCCAACAGCAAACTTAGAAGACAAATATTCAATCGAAATTTTTTCATCAATCTTACTTTCTATATATGATTGTGCTTGCTGTATTACTTCATCGTTGTGTAATTTTTGACCATGAAAGATAGTGAATCCCGATTGCGTATCTCTATCCATTTCTATTTGAAAAATTTTAGATAAAAAAATGGCTGTGGGTCTGTCGTAATATTTTTCAATTAAATATATAATAAGGTTTAAGAAAGAATAAGCACCGCCATTGGTGTAAATACCATTTTCGTGTGTAATTAATTTATCAGTCTGCAGGTTCACTGCTGGAAACATTTTTCTGAAAGCATCGCAGGCTGTCCAATGTGTAGAGCAAATCTTACCATCCAATAAACCTGTAGATGCCAGCATAAAAGCACCTGTGCAAATACTTGCAATTTCGGCACCTTTTGCATATTGTTTTTCAATCCAATCAATCAATAATTTATTTTGTTTTAAAGTGCTTTCATAGTTATGATTTAAAGAAGGGATGATAATAAGATTTGTTTTATCAATATTTGAAATATTGGTATGTGGTTTTACACAAAATAACCCATCATAAAATTCAACTTCTTTTGAAAGTCCGGCTAGTTCAATTTTAAATAATTCTCTTTTGCCACTGGCCTTGCGATACTCATTTGCTTTGGTAAATATTTTATAGGTACCTACAATGCTGCTTAAATTATTTTCTCCGTTTGGAACAATGATGGTAAGATGTTTCATTAAAATTTGTTTCAGCAAAGATAGAAAGCTCTAAT
>CANGOT010000284.1 GCA_947455425.1 Chitinophagaceae bacterium
GGATGGAAACCCTCAACCCAGGCTATTTCGTTTGCCCAAAGACAAGGCACTAATTAATAGAATGGGTTTTAATAATCACGGTGTAACAGTTATTAAAGAAAGATTAGAAAACTGGAATAAACAAACAGCCAGCAATAAAAGATTAATTGTAGGAGGTAATATTGGTAAGAATAAAATTACCGAAAATGCCGATGCATGGAAAGACTATAATATTTGTTTTACAGAATTGTTTGATGTGGTAGACTATTTTGTAGTAAATGTTAGCAGCCCCAATACCCCAGGTCTTCGTGAACTTCAGGATAAAGAAATGTTACGGAAAATTCTGTCTGAACTACAACATATCAACCAGGCAAAAACAACCCCCAAACCTTTGTTATTAAAGATTGCTCCCGATTTAACCTTAAGTCAGTTGGATGATATTGTTGCTTTAACAAATGAAGTGGCACTGGATGGGTTGGTAATTGCCAACACCACCATTAGCAGGGAAAATTTGCTTACAGATAATAAAACTATTGAATCTATTGCAAATGGCGGTTTAAGTGGCAAACCTTTGAAACAAAAAAGCAACGAAGTATTAAAATATATTCATCAACAAACAACAAACAAAATTCCTATCATTGCAAGTGGAGGGATTTTTAGTGGTGAAGATGCAAAAGATAAAATAAATGCAGGGGCAAGCCTGGTGCAAGTTTGGACAGGGTTTATTTACGAAGGACCAGGTATTGTAAAAAACATTTGCAAAGAACTAGCTGAAAAAGAAACAGTATAATATGATGCCTAAATATAACAATGCTAAAGTAAGTTCTGGAATAGACTGGTTGTCTGTTTTGATTTATTTTGTACTGGTTGCCCTTGGCATTCTTTGTATTTTTATGGTTGAATACAAGCCCGATACCAATATTCTGAAAACATTTTTGGGCGGTAAAGCAAACTATAGTAAACAGTTAATGTTTGCAGGCATTTCGGTGGTATTAGCATTATTTATTTTATTGGCAGATAGTAAACTTTTTACTGCTTTTGCGAACTTGTTTTATGCGTTTGGCGTGGTACTCATGCTATCGACCTTTGTTATAGGTAAATCGGTAAATGGCTCAAAAAGCTGGATACCCGTTGGAGGCGGATTTAACCTGCAACCCGTAGAGCTGTGCAATATTTTTACAGCATTGGCTCTTGCAAAATACCTGTCGCGGCAGGAAACAAATTTCAATAAAACAAAATCACAGCTAATAGCCATCATTCTTGCTTTATTTCCCCTGCTGATTTCTACAGCACAGCACGAATTGGGAATGGGGTTGGTGTATACATCTTTTTTTATTGTGATGTATAGAGAAGGATTACCACCTACGCTAATGATTATTGGAGCTTCGGTAGGAGCCCTTTTAATTGCATCTATTATTGTTGAACCCAATACCCTGGCAATAGCATTAACCATCATAGCACTACTGATGATTTTTTTGCTTAGAAAGCAAATGAAACGAAATCGCTTTTTACTAAGATGGATTATAGGAATTTGGGTCTTTTGCGTAAGTTTTCAACGCTTTGCGATTCCGTTTATATTCAACAATGTTTTTGAATGTTATCAAAGTACCAGAATTTATAGTGCATTTGGTGGAGACTATGATTGCTCTTTAAACAAGCATGTTGCCAAAGAAGGCAGTAAGCCTAAGAAAAAACCCGATGATTATAATGTGCGTCAAAGCAAGATTGCTATTGGCTCTGGTGGACTATTGGGCAGAGGATTTTTAAAAGGAACCCAAACTCGTGGCAGATATGTTCCAGAGCAACATACAGATTTTATTTTTACATCTTTGGGAGAGGCTTTTGGTTTTGTGGGGTGCTTTGTTTTTCTTGGAATTTATCTTTTCTTTTTATTCAGAATTATTAGAATGGCAGAGCGACAAAGAAGTACTTTTAGCCGGGTATATGCATATTGTGTAGCCAGTATTTTATTCTTTCATATAGCGTTGAATATCTTAATGACAATCGGGTTGTTTCCATCGCCAGGAATTACCTTACCCATGATTAGTTATGGGGGTTCTTCGCTGGTAACCTTTACCATTTTAATTTTTATTTTATTAAGGTTGGATGCAGACAGGCAAATGGTATTGCGATAGGCTTATAGATAACCAGCCATTTCAACCTGATATTGTTTAGCAATTTCGCTCGCATCTTCGGCAAAATTTTCTTTTTCCCCTGCATATATAATGGCCCTGCTGGCGTTTACCAATAAACCAACATGGCTGTTTAACCCTGCAGCACTAACTTCTTTTAAACTACCACCTTGAAAACCTACACCCGGAACTAATAAAAAGTTGTTCGGAATGATGTTTCTGATAGATGCTATTTGATTCGCTTGTGTTGCCCCTACCACAAACATTAAATTCTCCTGCGAGCCCCAGCCGGCAATGGTTTCAATTATATTTTCGTATAAATATTTTTCGCCGGTTTTTAGCATTTCAAAATCATTTGCCCCTTTGTTACTTGTTAAACCAAGCACAATGGTGAATTTGTTTTTATATTCTAAAAATGGTTTAATACTATCCTCACCCATATAAGGAGCAACAGTAATGGCATCGAATGGTATTGTTTCAAAGAAAGCTTTGGCATATTGTGCCGATGTGTTGCCAATATCGCCACGTTTGGCATCGGCTATTTTAAAATGTGTAGATGGAATATGGTGCAAGGTTTCTTCCATTATTTGCCAACCTTTAGCACCCATTGCTTCGTAAAAAGCGGTATTAATTTTATAAGCAACACAATAGTCTTTAGTGGCATCAATAATTGCTTTGTTAAAAGCTACCACCGCATTGGGCTGTTGTTGCAAGTGAACAGGAATTTTAGAAAACTCTGTGTCTAACCCAACACATAAATAAGATTTTTTTGAAAGAATATGCTGTGTAATTTGCTCAAGTGTCATTTAAAATGCTTTGTGCAAAGAAAAAGGAAACCATTTACTTCCACACCAATACCATCATACCAATAAAAATTAGCGATGCACCGCAAATGACTTTTACACTCATCGGTTCTTTGAACAAAATAAAACTTAATACCAGTGTGATTACGATACTTGCTTTATCAATCGCTGCAACATAAGATACTAACCCATCTTTCATTGCCCGATAATAAAATATCCAGCTTAAAGTAGTGGTAATACCCGATGCAATTAATAACAATAACTGTTTGCTGGTTATCAGTTCTATGTCTTTTGTTTTGCCTGTTGCCAAAACAAAAACAGTGATGATAAAAAAGATGGTCGTGGTTCTAATGCCCAAACCTAAATCGGCATTCACATTCTGCAAACCATATTTAGCCAATATAGATGTGAAGCCTGCAAAAAACATAGACGCTATTGCATACAATATCCAGGTTTCCATTTTTTTCATTTGAGGTGAATTGAGATGGGTGAAGGTAAATTACTTTCTTCTCTTAATTTTTATTTCATCTGGAATAATAAATACTTGTTGTTGCGGAGGCTCTTGTTTTTTTATTGGCTTTTTATTAGCGGGACTTGATAAATAGTTTGATGAAATAGTAACACCCTTTTCACTAGTGGCTGAATCTTCCCTCAAAATTTCCATTAACGTTTTGGGTTCTTGTGGAGCTGGTCCGATTATGCCCATTGTTGTCCATACATTAGTAGTGATTGGTTCATGAGGAAGCGTTTGGGTAAAGCCCATCAAAACATTACAAATTTCATCCCTAATAGTAACGTCACCCATTGTTATAATCTGTATTTCTACGAGTTCACTTTTTATTATATTTCCAGTAACAATTGGTTGCATTGTATCAACATTCTTTATGGTATCGGTAGCTTTTAAAGTATCAACAGTATTAATAGAATCCTTTATTGGTAAAGAATCTATGGTTTGTCCCAACACAACTTCTACTGA
>CANGOT010000285.1 GCA_947455425.1 Chitinophagaceae bacterium
AGCAATGTTCGTCTTTATTAAAAATAGATGAGTGTGGGATTATTAATTTAGTTAATAAGTATAAGAGTGATAAGATTGTTAAAGATGAAAAAAGATTGCCTTTTGAAGAAGCTAATCAATTACTGCAAAGCACACAACAATCTACTGGTTTTATTGATGAAAATGTATCATTAACAAATCAAGATGAATTGCACGAAAGAAATGTGTTGCGTGTTTTGTTGGAATATGGATTGAATACATGGGATGAAAATAAAAGTACTGCACAATTTATTTTTGATGAGTTAGATGCATTTAGCTTTGAGAATAGCGAGTTGGATAATTTGTTGCATACATATAGATCCTTATACTACAAGGGTATTGCAGTTGACACTAAGTACTTTTTATATAACGACAACAAAAGATTAAGTGATTTAGTTACTTCAATAACTATGTTCCCTTACGAACTCAGCCTGAATTGGGACAAAGTTTTGGAAGGAATGAATATTACAACCAGAGATATAAGTAAAGAAGATGTTACAATGAGTGTAAATTATTTTAAACTTAAAAAACTCAAAGCAATACTCTTGCAAAATCAGCTAGACCTGGAGAAATCTACAAACTTTGATGAGCAAAAGCAATTGATTGAGGTGCATAGAAATTTAAAAGAAATTGAAAGGGATATTACAAAACAACTTGGTACGGTTATATTCAAATAACACAACAATTAATCTGCTTAATGGAAGACGTAAAACTATACAATCTTACAAATAATTTTGTCTTTAAACTAAATGACAAGGCAATTATTATCAAGGTAATGCCTAATGATGCTACTCCATTGGTTTACACTCCAAAAAAGTTTATTGGCAAAAAAATTACTGATCTTCTTGCTCAAAATGAACGCAAAAAATTTACAGAAGAACTCATCAAATTAAAAGCTAAAAAAGCCATACACTTAGAGTATACATTCACCAATAAACTTAAAAAAGAAGTATTGCAAAAGCTTTCTATAGTTTGCAAAATAATTGATAAAGAAAAATTTTATTTTGTTCATTGCAATGATACTAGTGAAATAAAAAAAATATTGCAGAAGAATGAGGAAACAATAAAACAACTTAAGGCTGCCAATGCACTCAATAGCCAGATCATTCATTCTACACAAGCAATAATTATTCGTCTCAATATTGATAATACAATTGCATCAATTAGTAGAGGTGCAGAGAAAATACTGGGGTATTCTAACAGTGAACTGATAAATAAAAACTGGTTCTCCAAAATTGTTCCAGTTAAGCAATTTCCAGAATATCAAAAGGAATTCAATGAATTCGTAGGATCAAACAAAAAAACAAGAACAGTTACGGCCCCTGTTATTTGTAAAAATGGAATCCAAAAAATAATCTCTTGGAAGACCAATAAAGTATTTCTGGATAAGAACTTTGTAGGCACTGTTGCTATTGGTAAAGATGTTACAGAGATCATCCAAAAAGTAGATTTGTTGCAGGAGAGCGAGGTGAGGTTTAAAACATTGGCGGAATTGGTTCAAATACCATTGTCATTTATTTCTCTAAATGGAGACATAACATTTGTTAATAAAGCTTATACCAAAGAATATGGTTTTCAATTAGAAGAAATTCCGAATGTTAAAACACTGATTAACTTATGCTATAAAAATAATGATGAAAAAGAAGCTGCGTTTGAAGCGTGGAATCATGAATTGGCAAAACTAAAATTGGAGAAGAAAATATTATCCCAACGTACTACTATTTTTACAAAGTTTGGTGATAAAAAAATTATAGAGTATTCTGCTGTTTTACGTAACGATTATATCTACTACTCTTATTTAGATATAACTGCCTACATAGAAAATGAGCTGTTGTTGCTACAATCAAGAGAGAATTTTAAAAGAATTGCCGAAAATACTCCTGTTGCAATTGCTGGTGCAGATGCCCTCTCCATGAAAGTTGTATTTGCTAATAATCTTTTTATTGAAGTGTTGGGTTATACTCAGAATGATATTAATGTCATGGAAGATTGGGGTAATATCATTGTGTATGATGATGAATATGAAGAGAAAAAATCCTTGCAAGATTGGGAAACTGTGAAGGCTGAATTATTCACAAATAATAAGGCGTCTATTAAAATTCTCGAAAGAAAAATACGGTGTAAAAATGGAAAAGTTAAAACCTTTGAAGTTGCTATAACTTATGATGCAAATACCATTTATGCTCTCTTTTATGATATTACAGAAAGAAAAGTTGCTGAAAAATTGTTGAAAGAAAGCGAGGAAAAATTTAGAACCCTAGCTGAATTGCTGCCAATGCCAATCAGTACAAAAACAATCGATGACAAAATAATTTTTTTAAATAATGCTTACATACAACAATTTGGTTATACGCTAAATGATATTCCAGATTTTGATGCCTGGTTGAAAAAAGCATACAGAAATAAAAAAAGTAGAATAGAGGCCTACTCTTTGTGGAAGCAGGACGTTGTTGCCTTGCAAAATGGGGAAAAAACTCCTGTAAGAATTTTAGAAGTTTACAATAAAAAAGGTGAAAAGCGTTTTTTGTCTCACACAACTACAATTAGTGGAAACTTTATTTACTGTGCATACACCGACATCACGGAACAAAGAGAGTTTGAAAAAAAATTAAATGAAAGTGAACAACGATTTAGAAACATAGTTGAAAACCTACCCATACCATTAGTTAGTATTAATCCTGTAACAGGGATGTTGATTGCAAATAAAAAACATCAAAGTTTGATCGGGCATAATAATTCAACTTCAAACGATACTAATGACTTAAGTAAATTTAGTATTGATGATCTGGTAGACTTGGATTCAAAAAAGCACTTTGCAAATCTGCTTAAAAAAGTAAAAAATAATAAAATCGATGTTCAAATAACCGAGCCCACATATAAAGTTGACATTTTTTGCAGAGACAAAATCACAAGAACATTTGAAATAACAGAAAGTATATTTGGTAATACAGTTTATACGCTTTTTCATGATATTACTGAGCAATTGATGGCAACTGAGTTATTAAAAGTTAGTGAACAAAGATTTAGGGTGCTTGCAGAAAATATGCCTGTAGCTATTGGAGCATATGATGATTCAGGTAAAACGATTTTTGTAAATAAACACTTCACAACCACAACTGGTTACAAAATAAAAGATGTTCCATCAATAAAGGATTGGTATAATCAAACCCAACCCAATGCTACAAGACGTTCCGAGTTTTATAATTATTGGAATACCACTGTAGAGAATTATAAAAATGGTGTTATTAAACAAAGACCAGAAATAAAGGCCAGTTCAAAGTGCAAGGATGGAAGTTTTAAGTATTTCACATATTCATTTAGTGTATTTGATAAAACAACTTACATTCTGTTAATTGACATTACCGAAGAAGAAAGGGCCAAAAAACAATTAGAGAAATCTCATCAAGAGTTAAGAGTGCTTGCCTCATGTTTACAAAATATAAGAGAAGAAGAAAGAAAGAATATTTCAAGAGAAATTCACGATGAACTGGGGCAACAAATAACAGGAATAAAAATGGATGTAAGTTCTATTTTTAAAAAAACAAAGCCAATTGACGAATATGAAGAAACTAAACGCAAAGAAATAATTGATGCATTAAATACTTCTATTAAGAGTGTAAGAAAAATTGCTACACAATTAAGACCAAGTATTTTAGATGATTTAGGGGTTATTGCTACTTTTGAGTGGTTGATTCAAGATTTTAAAAAAAGAACTGGGGTTGAATGTATTTTTTACTACAATATTGATGAAAATCAAATTAGTATTGAATTAAAAAATAACTTGTTTAGAATACTTCAAGAATCGCTAACAAATGTTATGAGGCATGCTTTTGCATCAATTGTAAATATTGATTTATTTGTTGTTG
>CANGOT010000286.1 GCA_947455425.1 Chitinophagaceae bacterium
AATGGTACTTATAATTGGGGGCAATTGGTTTTGACTAATTCAAATAGCACTACAACATCAAAATGGATTGTTGTAAAAGCAGCAACTAGAAATGGTGTAGTTTTTACAGGCTCAACTTATTTGCAATTTGGTGGCATAAGAATAATGATAACTGGATTCAAATTCGCCAATGGCGATGCTGGTTTTAATGATATAATTCAATTTAGAAGTTCAACTAGTAATAGTGCAAATGCAAGCTATTGTAGATTGAATAATATTACAATAGAAAATTACAGTAGTGATACTACAGGCTACGCCTCAGGTGCAACAGTAAGTGATAATAAATGGGTTTCTATTTATGGAGTTCATAATAGAGTAGACCATTGTACTTTTATTGATAAGACTAATGGTGGAGCAACAATGGTAGTATGGTATGATAACTCTAATTATCCTCAACAGTCTACATCAACTTATCATTCAATTGATTCAAATTACTTTAATAAAAGAAGTTTTGTTAGTGGTAATGGGGGAGAGTCTATTAGAGTTGGGGTTGGAAACACTTCTTCTACATATGGCTATAATATTATCGAATACAATTTGTTTGAAAATACAATACAAACGGAACCAGAAGTTATATCCAATAAATCTGGTTTTAATGTTTACAGATACAATACTTTAAAAAATTGTGATGGAGGAATTACTTTAAGAAGAGGGAGATATTGCAGTGTATACGGTAATTTTATTATTGTTACTAATCCTGCTGTACAAGATGCTTATGGTATCAGAATCATCGACAAAGGCCATAAAGTTTATAATAATTATATTGAGGGTGTTTCTGGTAGTAAAAATAGTTTGTCCATTTTTAGAGGTCCAATTTCTTTATATAATGGGTTTTATTCAATAAATGATACGACAGATCCTAATCACGTTAATTCTTATATGCCAAGTGATAGTTCAATTGTTGCTTTTAATTCTATTGCAAACTGTGAAGGTGGTGCAGGAATTTATTTAGGGTTTACAGATAATGGAAGTAATTTATTTCAACCATTGGGTTTGAAAATTGTCAACAATGTAATTAAAATGACAACAGGAAAAGCAGCTTATAATCCTTCAACAAATACTCAGTTGTCGTATTTTGCTGAAGGTAATAAATACAATGCTCCAAGTTCTCTTGGCTTAATATCATCTTCTGGTTTTTCATCTGCATCTATTAATTTTGGTACTAGAGTTAATGGTATATTAACACCTCCATCTTCTGTGCAAGATGCTGCAATTAATACAAATTCTTATCTGAATTTATTAAATGGTATTGATGTTAATGGTAAAACAAGATCTACAGTTTATGATGTTGGATGTATGGAGTTAAATGGAACTGGAACCGCTATTGCAACACCATTAGATTCTACACAAGTTGGAGCAGGAACACCGATTGTTATTGTTCCAGTTCATTTGATAAGATTGAATGTCTCAGAAACTTCAAATATTTACAAGCTAAATTGGCTTGTTGAAAATGAAGTAAATTTTTTAAAGTACGAATTAGAAGCAGGTGAAGATGTAAATAATTTAAAAAATGTTGCAACTGTCTATGCAAATAATCAATCAACCTATCAATATGAATATTATGATGTAACTAAACAAGATGTATATTTTAGATTAAAGTTAATTGATAAAGATGGTATTTATTCTTATTCAAACATTGTTGTAATAAAGAAAAATGATCAGGTTCAAATTTCTTTGTATCCCAATCCTACAAATAATTTCATCTCCATTAATTTGAATAAAGTAAAGCCAAATTCCCACTTAATAATTATCAATAATATTGGAGAAACAATTCAACAAATACAATTGGTAAATAATACAACAACTATCTCAACTAGCTCATTGGTAAGTGGTATTTATTTCATAAAATTATTTGAAAACGATGTATTAATTAATTCACAACCATTTGTTATTTCAAAGTAAAATTGGCGTAAAAATGAAACATCTAATCAAAATATTATCCCTTTTCTTAATATCTGTATTAATGCTACAGTATGCAAATGCAAGTAATTATACTGTCTCAACCAAAACAGATTTACAATCAAAATATGCTGCAGCTTTGCCTGGAGATACTGTAATTGTATCAAATGGAACTTACGATTGGGGGCAGTTGGTTTTAAGTAATTCTAATGGCACTACTACTTCGAATTGGATTGTTGTTAAAGCTCAAACCCTTAATGGGGTTGTGTTTACTGGTTCTACATATATGCAATTTGGCGGTAAAAGAATAATGATAACGGGATTTAAATTTGCAAATGGCAATGCCGGATTTAATGATGTTATTCAATTTAGAAGTTCAACCAGCATAAGCAATTATGCTCAGTATTGTAGATTAAATAATATTACAATTGTCAATTACAGTAGCGATTCTACAGGTGCTGCTGCTGGCTTATCTACAGCAAGTGATAATAAATGGGTGTCCTTATATGGTATTAGAAACAGGATAGATCACTGCACTTTTATTGATAAATTTAATGGAGGTGCAACAGTTGTGGTTTGGTACGATAATTCAAATTACCCTCAACAATCAACATCAACCTATCACTTAATTGATTCAAATTATTTTAATAAAAGAAGTTTTACATCTGGTAATGGTGGAGAGTCAATAAGAGTAGGAGTGGGTCTTACTTCTTCAACATATGGTTACAATATTGTTGAGTACAATTTGTTTGAAAATATGACTCAATTAGAACCTGAAATCATTTCAAATAAATCAGGATTTAACACATATAGATATAATACATTTAAAAATTGTGCCGGAGGCCTAACCTTAAGACGTGGTAGATATTGCAGTGTTTATGGTAACTTTTTTATTGTAAATAAATCAACCGTAACAGAGGATTACGGTATTAGAATTATTGATAAAGGACATAAAGTTTTTAATAATTATATCGAAGGAATAAACGGAAATAAAAATAGCCTAACTTCAATTCGTTGTCCCATTATTTTATACAATGGTACAAACTCTGTAAACGATACTACAAATCCAAGTTTGGTAAGTGGTTATATGCCTGGAGATAGTTGTATCATAGCTTTTAATACAATTGTAAATTGCGAAGGTGGGGCTGGAATTTCATTAGGGTTTACCGATAATGGCAGTAATACATTTCAACCTTTAGGAATTACCATTGCCAATAATATAATTAAAATGACTAGTGGTCAGGTCGCTTATAATCCTACAAGCAATACCTCTTTAACATACACAGCAGTTAGTAATATTTATAGTGCACCAAGTGGTAGAGGTTTGACATCTTCAACAGGATTTTCTAGTGCTACTTTAAGTTTTGGCTCAAGAGTAAATGGTATCTTGACACCACCAAGTTTGGTACAAGATGTAGCAAGTAATACAAGCTCTTACTCATCAATATTAAATGGATTAGATGTTAATGGTCAAACAAGATCATCTATTTATGATGTAGGTTGTGATGAAATTAATGCAACAGGCTCTGTAATTGCTACACCATTAGATTCTACACAAGTTGGAGCTGGCATGCCCTTAATAGCTTTAATAAATTCATTTTCTCCGGCAATTGCCTATAATGGAACAACTGTTACTATAAAAGGCAAAAATTTTGTGAATGTTTCAAATGTAAATTTTGGTGGAATAAATGCAACAAGTTACACTGTTCAAAATGATTCAACAATAACTGCTGTAGTTTCAAATGGCACTAGTGGTAATATTAGTGTTACTGCAAATGGATTTGTAAGTACAATTAGTGGATTTATTTTTTGTTCACCACTTACTTCAACCACAACAATTGCAGCATGCAGCAATTATGCTTGGAATAATGTAACTTATACATCAAGTGGCACGTATACCAAAACAGGATTAGTAAATAGTAAAGGATG
>CANGOT010000287.1 GCA_947455425.1 Chitinophagaceae bacterium
TGGCTTTAAATGATAATCCCGATTATAATGAGTGGATGGAAATTTATAAAAAGCTTGTTTATTGGGAGCTTGAAATGGAGAAAAGCAATAGCCCCGAAATGCAGGAAATATTTGCACAACAAAAAGCTGAAGCAAATACCGAATTCTTTAAATTTATTAGTAAGAATTATGCAAAATGGATGAAACCAAATGCTATTGATTTGCCCATAATGAGCCATACACTATTCCAGTATAAAGTTCTGCCACATGTTGAAAAAGGAATCCCGACTTTCTTTATTTTGATTGATAATTTACGTTATGATCAATGGAAAACGATTCAGCCAATATTTGCCGAAAGCTTTAGAATATTGGAAGAAGAAACTTTTTATTCCATATTGCCAACTGCTACACAATATAGTCGAAATGCCATTTTTAGTGGTATGTTGCCCATTGATATAGAGAGGAATTTTCCTAATGAATGGAAGAATGATGACGAAGAAGGAGGTAAAAACATGTTTGAAGAAACTTTTTTTAAAAATCAATTAAAACGAGCTAGAAAAGAGGACATAAAAGCAAGTTACACCAAGGTTGTAAATCATCACGATGGACAGAATTTAGTTAACAATATTCACAATTTATTGAATAATGATTTGAATGTGATTGTTTACAATTTTGTTGATATGCTTAGCCATGCAAGAACTGAAATGGAAGTGCTAAAAGAACTTGCAAGTAATGAAACAAGTTATAGAAGCGTTACAAAAAGCTGGTTTGAGCATAGTGCTTTGCATCAGGCATTAAAAAAGATTGCTGATAAAAATGTTAGACTTATTGTTGCTACCGATCATGGTACCATGCGAGTGAATACGCCACATAAAATAATAGGTGATAAGCAAACAACCGCAAACTTGCGTTATAAGCATGGAAGAAATTTAAACTACGATGCTAAAACTGTTCTTGCCTTTAAAGACCCACGAGAAGCAGGTTTGCCTGTTCCAAATGTAAATTCCTCTTATGTTTTTGCGAAAGAGGATGGATTCTTATGCTATCCCAACAACTATAACCATTATGTAAATTATTACCGAAATACTTTTCAACATGGGGGAATAAGTTTGGAGGAAATGATTATCCCAGTAGTTAAAATGGTGAATAAATAATGGATATTATAAACATTGAGAACAACAACCTTATTTTGCAGTAATGATTAAGAAAAAGAAAAAAGAAGAAAAAATTATTCTGATAACAAATGATGATAGTATCACTGCCCCTGGAATTAAAGCACTGGCAGAGGCGGCTTTACCTTTTGGAAGAGTGGTTGTAGTTGCACCAGATAAACCTCAAAGCGGTATGGGGCATGCTATTACAATTAATGCTCCATTGCGTTTACAGAAAGTAGATTTCATTGATGGGATTGAAGCATACACTACTAACGGAACACCCGTTGATTGTGTTAAATTGGCGGTTGATAAAGTATTGCATCGCAAACCAGATATCTGTTTAAGTGGTATCAATCATGGAGCAAATCATAGTATTAATGTTATTTATAGTGGTACAATGAGTGCTGCCATGGAAGCAGCAATCGAGAGTATTCCTTCTGTTGGATTTTCATTATTAGATTACAGTATGAATGCAGATTTTGTTGCTTCTATTAAAATTGCCACACAAATAATATCACAACTTCTTCAGCGTAAAAAACTTGATAAGCATTTATTGTTTAATGTAAACATACCTGCTGTTCCTTTCGATAAAATAAAAGGTATTAAAGTTTGCAAACAAGCTTATGCAAAATATGAAGAGAAATTTATGGAGCGATTAGATCCTCATGGAAAAAAATATTACTGGCTTACTGGTGAATTTGTGAATTTTGATAAAAGCAAAGACACAGATGTTTGGGCATTGGCAAATAATTATGTAAGCCTTGTGCCTATTCAGTTTGACTTAACTAATTATACAATTAAAAAAGAAATACAAAACTGGAAATTCTAATGTTAAAAGACAATCTTAAATACGGTATTTTTCTCGGCTTTTTAGCTCCATTTATAGGAATGTTTGGGTTTTATTTTTTAAGGTTTAGAATATTTACTTTCAAGGCCTTTATTGTTGCTTTAGGAGAACAAAAGTCTATTTTAACAAGCATGGTTACGTTTTCATTGCTTGCTAATGCAATTGTATTTACAATTTTTATTAATAGTAGTAAAGATCATACAGCTAAAGGCGTTTTTATCTCTACCTGCTTTTGGGCTATTGCTGCAATCATCTTGAAAATTGTGTATTAAATGAATAAAATAGCATTCATAACAGGAGCTACATCTGGCATTGGGCTAGCAACAGCACAGGCATTTGCAAACAATAATATTGACCTAATTATTTGTGGAAGAAACGAAAAAAAATTGCAAGAACTGCAACAAGAATTATCGCAGAAAGTTAAAGTAACTGCTTTGTGCTTCGATGTAAGTAACAATGCCCAAGTAGTTGCATCAATTAATAGTTTGAGTGATGATTGGAAACAAATAGAGATACTTGTAAACTGTGCAGGTAATGCACATGGTTTATCTTCAATACAGGATGGAGATATTAATGATTGGGATTTAATGATTGATATTAATGTGAAAGGATTATTATACGTTTCCAGAGCCATCATGCCATTTATGATTGAAAGGCATAAAGGACATGTTGTAAACATCAGTTCTGTTGCTGGAAAACAAACTTACCAAAATGGTGCGGTTTATTGTGCCAGCAAAAAAGCAGTTGAAGCAATTAGTGAAGGCATGAGACTTGACCTTACACAACATGGCATTCGTATTACCAATATTGCTCCAGGTGCTGTGCAAACAAATTTTTCTTTAGTGAGATTTAAGGGCGATGCCGAAAGAGCGAATAAAGTTTACGAAGGCTTTGAACCAATTAAACCCACTGATGTTGCAGATGCCATTGTTTATGCAGTGAATGCCCCTGCTCATGTGACCATTGCTGATATTGTAATGTATGCAGCAGCTCAATCTGCACCCACAACAATTTACAGAAACTAATATTACTCCTTTATTAAACTTCTTTAGAATGTGTTTGTCTGCAGGCAATAATTTTATTTATTATTGTTTATAGATTCTATTCTTTTACTTTGCTATCCCTTTATAATTTTATTCTTTGCAGCAAAAAAATGTTTGTCCAATGGAAAAAAGACAGTTACTTACCTATTTATTTATTCTGCTAATTAGTTTTGCTAATGCTCAGGTAAAAATTTTATTTGATGCTTCAAAAGCAGAAACTGCAGGCAATGCTGATTGGATTATAGATGCCGACCAACATAATCTTATTTATAGTGGTACAACGGGTCTGCCATATACTTCAGCGGCAACTAATAAACAATCAAATCCCCAACGAATTGCAACACCAGCCCAAAGTGGCATTACATCTAATACTACCGAAACCTACTGGGATGGAGCTTTATCTGCCTGGGCGGTTGATTGTGTAAAAAATGGGTATCAAGTTGAAACATTGCCCTATAACGGAGTTATCAGTTATGGTAACTCTTCAAATGCACAGGATTTGTCTAACTATAAAATATTTGTAGTTGTAGAGCCTAATATTTTATTTAGTGCATCAGAAAAAACTGCTATTATAAACTTTGTTCAAAATGGTGGAAGTTTATTTATGGTATCAGATCATATTACTTCCGATAGAAATTTTGATGGTTATGATTCTCCTCAGATTTGGGATGATTTGATTCATAATAATGGGATAAAAGATAATCCTTTTGGAATTGTATTCGATTCTGTAACCATCTCTGGAACGAGCAGTACATTATCAACCTTTGCAAGTGATTCTTTACTGCACAATACA
>CANGOT010000288.1 GCA_947455425.1 Chitinophagaceae bacterium
ATTCAATAAAAGCCTTAAGAGGGTTGAATTGTCAACACCTCCTAAGACTTTTAAAGTCATGATTTTTTATTTAAAGCTAATTAACTCAACATCAAAAATTAGCGTACTGTTTGCTCCTATTAACGCACTAACTTGTCTTTCTCCATAAGCCAAATGTGCCGGTATAAAAAACCTAAATTTACTGCCAGTAGGCATTAATTGCAATCCTTCTGTCCAGCCTTTAATTACCATATTTAAAGGGAAGCTTGCAGGAACACCACGTTGAACGCTGCTATCAAAAACACTCCCATCAATTGTGGTTCCATGGTAATGACAAGTTACAGTATGTGTGGCCCATGGTTTATCTCCAGTACCCAAAGTTAGTATCTCGTATTGCAAACCTGATTCGGTTTCAATAACTCCATCTCTTTCTTTATTAGTTGCTAAAAACTTATTTCCTTTTTCTAAGTTAGTTGCTGCTTGTTCGTTTTTCAATTGTGTTAATCTTTCAAATGCACTCATAATAAAATTTTGCTGCGAATGTAAGGGTTTGATTTTTTCTGAGGGGCTACCTTAATAGTGTGATACTTCCGCTTTGTTTTTTTGATTCACCAGAAGCATTTTTATAGTTGATGATATAATAATACACCCCTACTGGTGCAGGTTTTCCATTATATCTTCCATTCCATCCGTCACCATAAACATTGTGTGTTTGAAAGGCTTGTTGTCCCCATCTATCAAATATTGTCATTTCAAATTCTGTAACACAAGCAGCATCTATTGGCTTGAAGAAATCGTTTAATCCATCATTATTTGGTGAAAAAGCATTAGAAAATACAAATTTGTCTGAACCTAAATAAATTACTTTCATTGTATCACTACCAATACAGCTATTAGTATCTATTACTTGAACTGAATAATATGTATAATTGTGTAGTGCAATAGTAGCAGTTATTTCGCCTGTCATCCAATGGTATGAAATGAAATTTGGAAGCGTAAATTGTTCTCCGCTGCACACTGTATAAGGATTAGGCAAAAAATGTTTTGGACTTGGATATAGCGAAAGAAGTCGAAAACTATCACTTGCTTTACAGCCAAAACTATCAATGGCTTTTACCCAATAAAATCCAACTTTTTTCACACTAAAATGGTTGGCAGTACTATTATTATTCCATTGATAAAAATAGTTATTTGATAGATTTATGACTATTGAATCATTTTCACAAATAGAAGTATCACCAGGAAGGTTAATTTGTGGAGATTCTCGTAAAGCAAGTTTCAAAATTCTAATGCTGTCACAACCTCCGATTGTATGAAAAGTATCGCTAAAACTACCTGTTGTATTATATCCTAAATAATTTTGACCTGGGCAAATTGATGTATCAAGAGTGCTTTTTATGTATGAATTAGTAATAATTTGATGCTGTGAAATAATACTATCGCAACCAAGATAATTCTTAGTACTAGTGGCTAAAATTGTGTCTCTCGTATAGTTAATTCCATTGAATAAAACCGAACCACATCCAGTAATAGAATCTTTTGTAGTAACCGCTGCTGGAAAAACTTTAAGATTCAAGACACGAATACTGTCGCAACCAGCACTATTAATTAGTGTATCACTATAAACTTTGGTGCTGTTGTATCCCCAGTAAGTTTGCCCTTGACAAATCTCTTTACTTTCATTATAAAAAGTTGCATTTTGACAACTTGACACTAATGGTGCATTTACAGTTTTGTTAATAACAACTGTTGCTTCAAGAGTTCCATCATTACCATTTATTGAAGCATCTTTTAACACTATTGAATTCGCTTCATTTGAACGATAATAAACAACTAACCCCGTTTCGTTTCCACTCAAACATTTATCATAATTTGTTTGAATTTCTGTAGCATTTCGTGGATAATTCCAAACTCTAATATCGTCTAATTTTCCAGCAAAGCCACTATCTGCACCAGGTGTATATTTTCCTAAAAATGTTGGAATATCCCTTGTTTGTGGAGGATTAAAATTTGATTTCGAATCTACTAATTGGCCGTCTAGATATAGCAAAGTTCTATTGTTTACATAATCCCTAACACCTGCAACATGATACCAAGTATTCGCCAAAAAACCATTGGTTGGTTTATAGTAACAAGGATTATTATCTCTGTTACCACATTGTCCAATTCCATCAACGACAAAACTTAGAGAATTTTTTTGAGCGTTAACAAATCCCCCAAAACCAATAAAAATATCTTCACACAATACTTGGTCAACCACTCCCATCAAAATGTTTCTTAAGCCAATTGTAGTATTATCATTGTCATAAGAACTTGCATTAAACCAAGTCTCCCAAGTGAATCCAGAAGTAGAATAATATTTACTTTCTGGAGCAGGCAACAAAACTTTGTTTGTACCATTTAATTGAATTGCAGCTTTGCAAGTTTGTGTACAATTATTCACTGTTAAATTCAAAGTTCTTATACTATCACATTTAGCAGTGTGAAAAGTGTCTCTATAAATTCCTGTAGAGATATAACCAAGGTATGAACTTCCCTGGCATATTGAATGAGTAATTGAGTCTCGTTTTATTCCTACAACAACAACTTTTTTGCAAAAGCTACTTTGTGTTGACAATCCTTCATCGATTGTTAAATTGATATTGTAAGTGCCGGGTGTATTATAGCTAATTTGAGGTGGTATTTGTGAAGATGCATTTGGAATAGACGAATTTGTACAGCCTTGAAATTTAAGTCTGGTAAAAGTATTATTGTAAGCATTGGTAACAAAAGAATAAACATCACTACCAACTCTAAAAAGTTTTGCAAATGAGTGCGGCAAACTAAAATTGCCAATGTTGCCAAAATCTACTGCAGTAGGAGTACTTGTTAAACTAGCAAAATTTAGTCGAACTATTGAATTAGGAATTCCGTTAGCAACATAACCAACTAATTCATCACAATATTTAATTATTAAGATATCTCTGCTAGCATTTAAAACACCATTTGGGTTTCCTAGATTGACAGCTACTGGTGTATTTAATAAACTATTCCCAAAATCTAAGCGTATTAAATCGGAATTACCCTTTGCATTTGTTACAAATACTCTCCAAAAACCATTATCATTTAAAGCACAAATACCTGTTGGATAATTAAATTGGTTGCCTATATTGCCAAGATTTACTGCTGTTGGGGTATTTGCCAGATCACTTGTTAAATCAAATCTTGTTAATGTATTATTTTCTGCATTTACAGTAAATCCATACCAATTGTTTCCATCTTGAAATGTATATAAATCAATCGGCTCATTCATATTTCCAATATTTGGATATTCAGTAGCTGTTGGACTCGGGTTTGTAATATTTGTTCCCAATTCAAATCGCATTAATTTAGGAGTTGTACTACTTGATGTAGAACCTCCAACTACATATATAAAATACTTACCATTTTGTTTCATTATTTGAATACCCTCATTACCTCCGCCATTGTTCATAATGCCACCTAAATTCCCGAGATTTACGGTTGCTGGAGTATTCAATAAACTGCTACCAAAATCTAATCTAAGAATTCCTCCAGGGTTATGATTTACCACAAAACCATAGTAATTACCGTTATCAAAAACATAATCCATAAAAACAGGAATATGAAAATTATTTGCAAGATTTCCTAGATTAGTAGCAATTGGTGCTGCATTAATATCGGCTGTACAAAAATTCCAGTTATAAGTTGTTGCCCCTATTGAAGTATTTGTAATGTTGACAGGCGAGTTCACACAAACAGTATCTAGTGCAGTAAAGGATGCTTTGGCAATATTCGAAATTACTGTCAAATTCAAAGTTCTAATACTATCAC
>CANGOT010000289.1 GCA_947455425.1 Chitinophagaceae bacterium
CATCTGTTTTACATTTCATAACAGCATTAGATAAATCTGTTGGAATATCAACATGAAAAATTCTAGGTAACACTGTTAATTGTTTTTTTGTTGTAATTGGTTTTAGCCCCGGAATAATTGGAGCTGTAATACCAATATCCTTGCATGCTTTAGCAAATTCAAAAAACTTTTGATTATCAAAAAACATTTGAGTCATAATAAACTCAGCATTCGCATCAACTTTATTTTTTAAATGGCTTAAATCAATTTCTAAGTTTGGTGCTTCAAAGTGCTTTTCTGGATAGCCAGCAACACCTACGCAAAAATTGGTTTTGGCACCATCACGAATATCTTCATCTATATATATACCATTATTCATACTATTTGCTTGTTTGAGCAAATCAATGGCATAGTGATTTCCTCCTGCTTCAGGTTCAAAGCTGGCTTCGTTTTTTGCAGCATCTCCACGCAATGCCAAAATGTTATCAATACCTAGGAAATTTAAATCTATTAAAGCATCTTCTGTTTCTCTTTTAGTAAAACCACCACATATAAGATGTGGCACTGCATCAATTTTGTAATGGTTCATAATGGCAGCACAAATGCCTACAGTTCCTGGTCTTTTACGCACTTCCACCTTTTCGAAAGTGCCATCCGATTTCTTTTTAAACATACTCTCACTTCTGTGATAGGTTACGTTTATCCAACTTGGCTTAAATTCCATTAAGGGGTCAAGGTGGTCATATAGCGAAGTAATTGTTTTTCCTTTTAAAGGTGGTAAAACCTCAAAAGAGACCAATGTGTTTTTAGCCTCTGATATGTGTTGTGTAATTTTCATCTAATTGCTGCTATTTTTTGATTAAAGGATTGCAAACTTAATTTATAATTCTATATGGCTAGTTCTTTTGTAGGATCCCAAAATATTTGATCGAAATTTTGAATAGTTTCTTTCTCAACTTTAATCCCTTCTTTTTCTAATAGCTCTTGCATCTTACTTGGTGTGCTAAAATGTACTTTACCAGTAAGCATTCCATTTCTATTAACTACTCTATGGGCAGGTACTTTTGGTTTAATATTGATAGCTCCATTCATTGCCCAACCAACCATTCTTGCACTCATTTTAGTTCCAAGATATTTTGCAATAGCACCGTAACTAGTGACTCTCCCTTTTGGTATCTGTCGAACAACATCGTATACATCAGTGAAGAAAGAGTACTGTTTGGGTTGAGGAGATGACATAGATTCTGAAATTTGTTTAACAGGTTTTGTTTAACATTCTTTGTTCCAATAGTAATGTTTTTCTTGGTTCAGGTACATTCTTATAATCAAATGGACAATTTTTGCATCCATTGCCACAACAATATCCTCGGGTTAAAAGATATTCTGCTGTTAAAGCTACAAATCCAGTTGGATCGAAAAGCTCATCTTCATTAAACTGTTGCTTGTTCATTGATAATCATTTTTAATTCTTCATCTTTTTCTATTAGCAAATCGGTATCAATTTTAAATTGCAAATAATGTATTCTATTACTTTGAGCAATATCCAAACTTTCGTAATGTGTTTTAATATATAACTCTGGAACAAGATTTTGTTGCTGATACAAATTATCGAAATCTATCAAAACTTCAAGATTGTATAAGTTTATTACAGTTTTAGTGAACTGATATAAATCAGGACTATCAGTTTTAAGATGAACCAATCCACCTTTACGTAGAATTTGTTGATACAACCTCAAAAATTTTGGATGCGTTAAACGCTTTTTTGCTTTTGATAATCTTAATTGAGGATCAGGAAATGTGATCCATATTTCATCTACCTCATCCTTAGCGAAATATTCAGGAAGTTTATCAATCTCAGCTCTCAAGAATGCAACATTATCAAGGTTTTCATCTAAAGCAGTTTTAGCACCACGCCATATTCTATTACCTTTAATATCAATGCCAATAAAGTTTCTATTATTATACAGCCTTCCTTGTCCAACAGAATACTCTCCTTTGCCACAAGCTAATTCAAGTGTGATAGATTGATTGCTTTTAAAATATTCATTCCATTTACCTTTCATTTCTGTGCTATGTTGAAATACATTTGAAAACACATTGATTTCTTCGAATCTAATTAATTTCTTATGTCCCATATTATAATATTACAATGCAAAAGAACTTATTTATTTCCTGAATTGCTATTTTCGTAGAAATTAGTTTTATGCCAGTTATACTTCCAGTAAATAATATATCTCCAAAATTTGGAGATAATAATTTTATCGCACCAAATGCAACCGTTGTAGGACAAGTTACTACAGGCAGGGACTGTAGTATTTGGTTTAATGCTGTTATTCGTGGCGATGTTAATACAATTACGATCGGTAATAAAGTGAATGTGCAAGATGGGGCTGTAATTCATTGCACGTATCAAAAACATCCAACAGTAATTGGTAATAATGTTTCTATTGGTCATAATGCATTGGTTCATGGTTGCATATTGTGCGATAATGTTCTAGTAGGAATGGGTGCTATTGTTATGGATGGGTGTATAATAAATAGTTATAGTATTATTGCAGCTGGAGCTGTTGTACTAGAAAATACTGTTGTTGAACCAGGTAGTATCTATGCTGGTATTCCTGCAAAAAAGGTAAAAGATATCTCACAAGAATTGATTAATGGCGAAATCAACCGAATTGCTAACAACTATTTAATGTATTCAAGTTGGTTTCAATTGTAAATACGATACTTATTATGTATTAATAAATTTAAAACTTAAAAATAAATGAGGTACTTATCATATAGTTGACGTTTAAAACCTTTTTATTTTGAGCTAAAATGAGATTGATTGGCACATTTTAGGAGTTTGTTTGTCTAAAGGAAGCGTATTTTTAGGTTGTGCAATTGGGTATTGTGAATATTTTTTTTCTTTGAAAGCTTTATCCACAAAGGGTTTCAGATATTTAAAAAAATATTATCTAAAAAAAGATTTGGCAGAATGAAAAATCCCTCTACTTTTGCACTCCGCTTCTGAAAAATAACACATCAAAAGCACAGTTCTTTAAACAAAAATGTAAGTAGAAATGATTAAAAATTTATTTTAAGTTTTTTTAAAATAAATTTGGTCAGGAAAAAAAGCAACTATATGTTTGCAGCCCGAATCAAAAAACAATCAGCTCTTAACAACTACTAATAAAAAAAATATTTTTAAAGAAATAAAAAATAAATTTGGTAGTTTAAAAAAAACCTCTACTTTTGCACTCCGAAACAAAAAAGGGTACAGAAAAAAGTAACAAGTTCTTACGAAAAAGATGTAAATAATTAGAAGAATAAAAATCTTCATCATCTCAAAAATCACTAACTTTTTTAACACTTAGTTGAAATTTTAATGATTCAAGTTCTTTGAAAGTTTGAAAGTAACAGCAGCATAATTTAGTTTATAATACTAAATAACATGTAAGGTTTACAAGCACAAATTAATAATTAAATCAACGTTATTTTTTCAATGAGAAAATAGCCTTGATCAAACAAAAACATTTACAATGGAGAGTTTGATCCTGGCTCAGGATGAACGCTAGCGGCAGGCTTAATACATGCAAGTCGTGGGGCAGCAGGAGTAGCAATACTTGCTGGCGACCGGCAAACGGGTGCGGAACACGTACACAACCTTCCTTCAAGCGGGGAATAGCCCAGAGAAATTTGGATTAATACCCCATAACATATTTAATAGGCATCTATTGAATATTAAAGCTTCTGCACTTGATGATGGGTGTGCGTATGATTAGATAGTTGGCGAGGTAACGGCTCACCAAGTCTACGATCATTAGCTGATGTGAGAGCATGATCAGC
>CANGOT010000290.1 GCA_947455425.1 Chitinophagaceae bacterium
AATAACAGTTATGAAAAAATTGTAACAGTGGGGCCTAGTATGAGTGGTCAAATTTTTAGATACGCATTAGCTTTTGCAGAAAAATATGTTTTTGATCATCCTACGGAAATAGCATACAAACACAATTGTCGTTTGTTTATCAGTGATGATAGTCCGCAACAAGGAGCTACCATACCAATGGGTGTTCAGGCTTTTACCTATTTAGCATCTCAGACTGGCGATGCTGGTGCAAAAGATTTGTATTATAAGTCTTTACTATCTGTAGCAGCCAAACAACAGTTAATAGAAATATTTGATAAGGATTTGCCTTTGAGTCAAACACTTAATGGAAAAACAATAGCACAGGGTTATACAGCAGATTTAGGTCATCCCTTTCATACAAAATATTATACGAATTTGTATAATAATGGCCTCGCCAATTCGCACGGGTATCCTATGCAATGCCGAAAAATTGCGGTAGCCAATGGTTCGCTTACAGGACAATTTTTTGGTGCTGATGGAGCTGTAGCATTAGACACGAAGGGTACAATAAATTTACTTGGAAAATCTATTGAAGCATTTCACTTTGTAATAAATAATCTCCCTGCATTTGGCACTGGCAGTAAACAAATAGCATATCTACATGCAAGGAAAGAAGATTTTCCATATTCCTTTCACAATATCGATCCATTTTTATGCCCCAACATCAACACGCGTGGGAATTTAGATATTTTGCCAGGCGGAGCTAAAACCGTTTTTAGTGATATTGAGAAAACTGCGAATCAAAAGAATCTTGCTATTAGACTACCTGCAATTTATTTTCTTGGTCTTATTCCACATGTACCATATTTTTTCAATCAAATAGTTAATTTCCATTTCAATTTCGAACACACAACAAGTGTTAACCAAGAAAATGGGTGTTTTATTGCTGCATATTCTGCATTGGGTATTAAAAACCCTGACCAAAATTGGGGCCTGCCATTAAATAATAGAAATTTACTTTGTGCAAACAATGCCAGCGAAATTTATTTCGATAGCTACTATGGTGAAGCAACAAATACAACACATACAACATTTTCGGCCAACTGTATCGATTGGTTATTTAAAGAATTAGGAGATCCTGCTAAAGGTATTTTACCTGTATCTCAGTACCCTGTTTATCCAATAGATGGAAATATTGCTATTTCTGGAGTAGATAAAATTTGCTCGCCAAATGTTAACTATACTTTTAGCTTTAATTTCCCAGCTTGCAAGTTTCCATCTCCATATACCTGGAATGTTACCCCTAACTTAACAGTAGTTCAAAACAATGGTAACAATATTGTAGTATCTTCTAATTCCACAAATAACGAAATAGGTAGAATAACCATTAACTTTTTGGATGGCAGGATTGTAGAAAAAGAAATTTTGCTGAATGCACCACCATTTAATCCACAAATTATTAGTTATGCAACATCCCCTGCCAACACACCAACTGCATGGAGATTTGAAGCAGCAGATTATCCTAATGCAACATATCAATGGTATAAGTATAATGGAGCAACATCAACACTACCCTATACTCCAAATAAATTTAATACTTCATTCATTGGAACTAATAGTAGCATTTTTGATATTCCTGTTCCTTGCGATATTAAGTATTATATGTGTTATAAAGTAAGCAATGCTTGTGGTAGTAGTGGGTTTAGTGAAGTTAAAGTAACAGATAAAGGCTATTGCAAACCTGTTCGAGGAGGCAATACAACCTATGACCACCCGATAAGAATGCCACATAAATTTATGCGTATACAGGTAGCAACAAATACTACTGAATGGTTTGGACACTTGTTCTACGACAAAGAATCTCTTACCGATGAAATGGTCATGGCTGTAAATGTTTATAATAAAGATGGCAATTTAGTATTACAAAGCACTAGCCCTAATAGCACCAGCAAACAAATAGATATGGATGTCTCAGACTTATCTGCAGGTACTTACATTTTTGAAATCATAGGTAAAAACGATTTTAAAGAATTACATACTGTTTATTATTCCGAACTTGATCAGGAAGGGTATTTGTTAGAGGATATAGCCACCGGAAATGTAGCAATTAATACAGATAGGGCTGCCGATAGATTATATGTGTTACAACAAAAATTATTCGATGATTTACAAAGTGATGAAGCTGCCATGGAATCATCTCCTGCATTACAAGAGTTCGCTGCTATAAATGGCACCAGAAGTTTTGGAAGAAATTATCAAATTCAGGCTGCTTTAGCTGCAGACGATATTACCACTGCTACAAGTTTATTAGCTCGTTGGCAAACAGATAATTCAATTGATAATAACTTTAAAGATTACTATCAATTTTATATTGCTACTGTAAACAATATTGATTTAACCACCGAGCAAATGACGCGATTGCATGATATTGCGATGGCTTGTCCACTAACAGATGGAGAAATTGTTTATGCTGCAAGAGATTTGTATCATTATTTATCAGAAGGTACCGACGATTTCACAAACGCTTGTGCATCTATTGGATTACGTACCATAAAACCAACAGAAACTCCAAAAACAATAACCAATTATATTTATCCAAACCCAAGCAAGGGTAATATTACTATTGATAATTTAGAGTATGGTACAAAAACCATCACCATCACAAATGTTTATGGCAAAGTGGTTCAGCAACTAACTACTCGAAACAAAACTGCCGTGATAGGTATTAAAACAGGTAATGGTATGTATTTCATTAATATTACCAATGCACAAACTGGTAAATCGCAAATACAAAAAGTTGTGATAGAATAGCATTTGTAAAGTAATAATCAAGTACTCATACGAAAGCCTTCAAATCTGTTAGCAGACTTGAAGGCTTTTCGCATTAGTATAACAAACATATTCAAAAAACTTTTTCAATCGTTTGGTGACTCACCAAACGATTGAAAAAGTTAAGGCCACTTCCCCTCCTTCAAAAAAATCCCGTTTTGCAGAATTTGACATATGTCAAATTTTTTCTCAAAACTGTCTGCTAGTTTTGACCCCGCAAATAAGCTATAAAGTTCTTTGTATGGGTTGTTCATTCTCAAGCTGCAACTGTTGCCGCTCAAGAATAGGCTGTCATTCCTGGGAATGAGTGATTGCCGCTCAGGAATGAGCCACCATTCCTGGGAATGAGTCCCCATTCCTGAGAATGAGTACTCATTCCTGTACTTTAAGGTTTTTATCCTCAATAGCTATGAGGAAAAAGACATTGCTTATTTTCTCATTATTATTCATCGTTTTCATTTGCCACAGGCAAAAGCAAGTGCTAAACACAACAATTAAAAAAATGTCAGACTATCTTCCTCAAAGCGATGACGCTTTGGTAACCTGGCTCACAAATTATAGAGCCAAACTTTCGGTTCACGCAACCGTATTAGAAATTAATGCAGCCGACCTTGCCATTCATCAGTCAGAATGCGATGATGTAATAGTAGCGGTGCAGGCAGCAACAACAAAAAAGGCAGAGCTTGCACATGCCAATAAAGTAAAGACAGATACTAAAAGCGATAAGCTGGGTAATTTGCGTAGTTTAAACAAACGTATTAAAACCCACGCAGCTTATACCGAAGCAATAGGTGCCGAGCTAAACATTGTGGGCAGCAATACCGCTTTTGATGCTGCCAATGCCAAGCCTATACTATCAGTAGCACTAAGCGGTGGCAAAGTGGTCATTAACTTTAGTAAAGAAAAAAGCAATGGGGTAAAAATCTTTTGCAAAAGAGGTAACGAAACAGCATTTACCTTTTTGGCTTTAGATACCCATAGCCCCTACCACGATAATCGCTCCAATTTGGTAGAA
>CANGOT010000291.1 GCA_947455425.1 Chitinophagaceae bacterium
AGGCGTCTGCCTGTAATAGGATTAATAACACCACTGGCTATTTTGCTGGAGGATTGTTGACGAGATTCATCAATAACTATAAAACTAATGTTCTTTTTAGAGAAATAGTAGGAGAGGAACGTGCCGCAAATTCCCTGACCCACTATGATATATTCTACCTGCATTTGCAAAGATTAATATTCTACTTCACCCACCAAGAAAACGCTACCACAAACTAATATTAAATCTTTTGTTGATGCTATTTGCTTAGCTGCATCTATAGCAATATTCACTTCGCTAAAACTATTACCTTGCAGTTGATGATGAATAGCAAGAGATTGCAGGTCTTTTTCTTGCATAGCTCGTTCAATTTGTGCTTTGGTGAAATAGTAAGTGGCATCTTTTGGAAGCAACTCTAGCACTGCATTGATATCTTTATCTTTCACCATTCCAATAACAATATGTAACTTGGAATAATGGGTGTGTTGCAACTGTAACAGTATTTGTTTGATGCCATCAACATTATGTCCTACATCTAAAATAACTGTTGGACTTTCTTGAATACACTGCCAACGACCCGATAATCCTGTTAGTTTCTTGGAGTTTGAAACAGCTTGTTGAATGATGCTATGATCTATCTTCCATCCCAGTTGTTGCAATTGATTACAGGCTTCTAAAACAGTAATTAAGTTTTTAGTTTGATAGATGCCAGTTAAATCCAGTTGATAATGTTGTTGCGTGTTGGTATCATTTCTTTTTACAATAACATCTGCCAGTTGATGATTGTAATGGTAATTGATAAGAGAATAATTCTCCTGAGCAAAGAATATTGGAGCGTTTTCATTAGTAGCTTTTTCAATAAATACGCTTTTAGTTTCGTCGGTGTATTCGCCTATAACCACTGGTATTTGCGGTTTAATGATACCGGCTTTTTCGTGAGCAATTTTATCTATTGTATTGCCCAGAATGTTCATATGGTCGTAGCCAATGTTTGTGATTACTGATAATTCTGGAAGAATGATATTGGTGCTGTCTAACCTTCCTCCTAAACCTGTTTCGATGATAGCGATATCTACTTTTTGTTGGGCAAAATATTCAAAAGCCATGGCTACGGTTAGTTCAAAAAAAGAAGGCTGAATGATATTGATATGTGGCTGTATTCTTTCAATGAAATCAACTACAAAGTCTTGGTGGCACATAATGCCATCTATCTTAATTCTTTCTCTGAAATCCTTTAAATGTGGGGAAGTGTAAAGACCTGTTTTATATCCAGTGGCTTGCATAATGGCTGCCAGTATATGGCTGGTACTGCCTTTGCCATTGGTGCCAGCAATATGTATTGATTTGAATTTGTGCTGTGGGTTACCTATTGCATCACACAAAAGAATCGTATTGGTTAAATCTGCTTTATATGCAGCAGCACCAATCCTACTGAACATTGGTAACTGACTGTATAAATATTCGATAGTTTGCTGATAGGTCATTAAAGAAAATGAGTAAACGACTGATTGTTACTTTAAACACATAAGCAAGATAAGTTCATATAAGTAATACAATTAATTCCTTTTGTTTTCTTATGTGTCTTATGTGGTCAAACCACTATTGTTTTTAAATAAATTAATTGGTGTTATAATGTTATTTAATTAGTAACCTTGAAATCAAAAAAGAGGGTACCACTTTGCTCCTCCGTTCCTGGTGTAAACTTTATTTGCAAAGCCTTTGTGGTGGCTATTTTTCTAATGTTTGCATTGGTGGTAGTTGTGCCTCGTGGATTAATGCTGGCTGATAAAACCTTACCACTTGCATCCACGGTTACATCTACGTAAACTTTTGCATTCTCCGAGAAGTCATCCTGAAACGTAGGGCGAACAGCCACTTTTCTTCCATTTAAGCCACTCTTAATACTAATACCATTACCGCTTGAATTATTGCCTTTATAGCTATCACTATTTGGGTTGCCATTGGGATGACCTTGGTCGCCTGGGCCACCAGCAATTCCCTGATTTTTAAATCCATTGTCAACATTACTATTATTCCCCCCCTGGTTCTTTTTTGTGCCACCAGAAAATAATGCCTTAGGCGAAGGAGGCTTTGGGGTTGGGTTTACTACAGGCTTTACCGGAGCTTTAACAAAAGCCACTACCGGTTTTGTAATGGGCTTTGGTGTTTCTACTTTTGGGGTAATGGGGTTGATGACTTCATCTCCTTTGTCGTCTAATTGATCGGTGGGAGCAATAGGTTGCGATGAAGTTTGGGGGGTAGAATTATTTTCGTTTTGTGATGGATCACCAATAGCTTGTGGAGCAACAGTACCCAATCCTGTTTCGCTATTACCAAGATTTACTTCAATACCCTCATCGGCTAGGGGTGGTGGAATGGTTGGTAAAGACCATTGGGTTAATAAAAAGAATAAAAAAAGTAAAATGCAAATGGTTATTGTTATGATAAATGCTTTTGCATTCTTATTTCGTTCAAAATTGGGATCTAGTGCTATGCTGTTCATATATATGCGTTATGCTATTAACGATGCTTTACTGTACAATATTACATAAGTAATCTAAAAAAAAATGTTAAAAAATAGAATAAGCGTTTAATTTAATGGTGGCTTAAATCATAAGATTTAGGTTCTGTGTTCTATTATAGAGATATTGGCATAATTATGTAAGTTCGTTGATTCAGTATCTCTGTAGCCAGAAAGCTTCTTTATGTTGGGTGTAAGGATCCTAGCTCTATCCTACGTTCTTCAGCCGTTGATCTATCGTTCTTCAGCCGTTGATCAGCCGTTCTTCCTTCGCTTATCCTTCGCTTTGCCTGTACATTGCCTATAGGGATGGCATAGCTAAGAGGAGATCATCTATGCAAGATAGAATAGTTTACTTAAAGCTAAATAAACAAGTTTTGCAAAACAAACCTTATGACTGTGGAAAATAAACTTGTATTAATTTGCCTGTTGTATTACATTATCCCCTAGCTTAGTTGCCAATTGTAGACATAGCTGCCGCCAAACCTTATGTTATGAAGAGATTAATTACAATTATTTGTATGGTGTTTTTTGCTGCCTTCAGTGGCAAAGCACAGTATGTGAACATACCTGATAGTGCTTTTAGAGTTTTTCTGAAAACAAAATACCCTAATTGTTTTAATAGTGCCGGGCAGATGGATACTACTTGTGGGGCTATTGTAAATGAAACTTATTTCTCAATTATAAGTACCAATGCTCATAATTTAGATGGACTTCAGTATTTTAAAAAAGCAACGGACATCCATATTGTCAACAATTTAATGCTGACAACACTCCCCAAATTGCCCGAATCTACAACTTCCTTAGCCTGCATATCCAATAGTTTAACTATTATAACACAACTTCCCCCTAATATTAAAAGATTAATCTGCTCGCAAAATAAGCTTAGTAGTTTGCCCGCTCTACCAATTACATTAACCGAATTAGACATAAGTAACAATTTGTTTAACAGCCTTCCCTTGTTGAATGATAGTTTGCATTATCTCAGTATCAGCTCTAATGAATTTACAACTTTTCCTCAAATTCCAGAACATTTAATTAGTTTAGATTGTAGCTATAATCTTTTTTCAGTAATAGGTAAACTTCCTGAAAATTTACAGTCGTTGACTACCTATTCCAACACTCCAATTTGTTTTACCAGATTGCCCAAAAAACTAAAAGGTCTCTTAGCATCATATGGTACGTCTGTAAGTTGTTTACCCAATATTCCGGATTCTTGTACTTATTATGTTTGTTCATTTGGTTGTCCACAAATACCACCAGTTGGAATATGTAACCCCACAAATAATGTTAATCATTGCCGAA
>CANGOT010000292.1 GCA_947455425.1 Chitinophagaceae bacterium
CTAACTATCATTTTTGCGATAGAAGCAATATTCAATTAAGTGTAGTGAATGGTACAAATCCAAACACGGCTCCAGGTCTTACATATCAATGGCAAAAATCAATTGATAGCATTAGCTGGACTGATATAGCTACTGCAACAGATGTTGCTTACAACACTACGCAAATGTCTGGCATCTATTATCGCAGAAAAACAACCTGTGGCGGTGGTCTATTAGCCTATTCCAAACCGATTCTTGTCAATGAAAGTTTAAGTAGTTTTTATGCAAATTTACCCTTTACAGAGAGCTTTGAAACAGACTGGATTGATGGTTGTGCTTACAGAACGAATCTCAGGGCCAACCCTAATATACACTGGATAAATGATAAACAAGAAAATAATGGAAATTGGCGTAGAGAGGATGACACCACATCAACAAGCATTATAAACACTGCAAGCAAAATGTATTCACCTGCAGCAACCAATGGTTCACATTCTGCACGTTTTCATTTGCATAATAGTAATGCCGACAGCTCAAGCTTATTACTCAATTTAAACTGTAATACAGTATCGCCACTCAAGACATTAACATTTGATTATATTAATAAGTTTTCTGGTTCCACACTTACAGTTTCTTTATCAACCGATAGCGGCAACACATTTACAGTGTTACAAGTTTATGATATGTCCAATACCTGGTCGAAGAAAACAATATTCTTTGCATCAACTTCTGTTGCTACTGTAATTAAATTTAATGCTTATGCCTATGCTTATTCAGATACTGTTAACATTGGATTAGATAATTTGCAAGTGAGTAATCCAACAAAATATGCTATCAAAAATGGTAATTGGGGAGATAGCACCACCTGGAACGACAATGCTGTTCCAGTAATTACAGACAATGTAAGCATTTCGGGATTCACAGTTAATTTAACTGGTGTAAAACCATCGCCTTATTACTGCAATAATTTAATACTAGGTTATGCCGGTAGCTTGGTTGCAGCAAGTAATGTTTTAAATATTGGTTCGGCAGGTAACAATAATAAGTCATTAACCATAAACGCTGCTTCTACATTAAATATAAGCGGGGGCTCCATTAATGTATATGGATCTTACTTATTGAAAAATGCGGGTAACTTTACTATGACATCTGGTTACTTAAACATAGATGGGAATAGTGGGGTTGACAGCACGAGTGTGCAGGCAAATATTGACCTTTTTGGCATAGGCACAAAATATGAAACTTATGGAAGTTTAACAGGAACATTTACTGTTACAGGCGGCACTATTAACATTGTTGACCCACATCGATTTGATGGTAATTACGCAATGGCATATTGGAACAATTCAAACTTAAACATAGCATTTGGTTCGGGAAGCACGGTGATGTTTGGAGACAGTGTTTCAACCCAATATGCAAACATTTCTAATGGTAATGGATTTTTAGTTAAATATCATAATTATAACTATCCTTACAATTATGGAGTACTTAGTTTCAATAATTTAATCATTAATGGTAAATCAAATAATCGTAGTTTTAATGTACCCTATTCACAAAATCAATTAATGGTATATGGTGATGCAGTTATTACTTCAGCATCTTACGCTACTTTGCCCAATATGATTATTTCTGGAAATTTGGCCATCAGAGATAATGCAAGGTTTTCAGACATTAGTTTAACAATCGGTCAGAATCTTACAATAGGCAAAAACATTACAAATACTACCATTTATTCTGCACAAGTAAATGGTAATACAAGTATTGGTAGTGCTGGAACCATTACTATAGCTAACAATTTTTATACAGGTGGTAACTTCGATTTAGGTCAAAGTTCTACACTTAATTTTTCTGGTACTACGCTTTTCTCGGTTGGTGGAAGTGCATCATTTGCAAAAAGCACTACAGTTAATTTAACTACTGGAGATTTTTCGCTGGGAGGCGATTTGAATAACGCTGGCTTAATAATAAACTTTGGCAAAACAATATTTAATGGTAGCACTACCCAAAACATCAATACAGCTGCTACGGGCTTTTATCTCAACAAAGTAAATACGGCTTTATCAACAGCTTTGTTTGAGAACTTAACTGTTTCTAATAATATTAACCTAATTAGTCTTGGCTATGGAGCTTCGATAAATAAACCAGTTTGTAACCATATTACTTTTACAGGTAATTATGTTGTAAACAATTCAACTATACCTGTTTCAATGATTGGTACATTAACCAATCCATATTCGGGTCTTTTTACTGGTAAATTAAAAAGAAAGTTTGCAGCAGCCACCAATTTTACAACCACTGGAGATTTTCCTGTAACCAAAGGAAATAGTTATAGAAATGCAAGAATTGAATACACCGTAGCTCCTACCAAAGCAGGCTTTATTAGTGTTGAGTTTATTGACTCTGCTGCTGGAGCCAAAGGCTTACCATTAACAGACGATATTCCATTATCCACAACAGAAAGTGATGGCTTTTGGAGAGTAGAAACCGATAGTGTTACTGGCGGATTCTTTACTTTAACACTCAGCAATACCAATGCAGCGATGCGAAATAAAGTGAGTGTATTAAGTGCCTTACGTTCTTTAGTGAGATCAAAAAGTTCTAGCAATTGGGTTCTTAATGGAATACATGGTGTAAATACAGGTTCGGTAACTTATCCAAGTGTTGTGAGAACGGGTATGAATAGTTTTGGTGATAATGTAATTGCTGGTGGAGCTGCTAATAATTTGTTTTATGTTAGAACAGACACTTTGAACCTTAGTGGATGTATTAATGTTGTTTATAAAGGTATTACTTACACTAATGCTGCAACTTTGAAGGATACGATTAAAGCAACAGTTGGTGGGTATGATAGTGTTTACTATTTAGTAAAAATTAGCGTAGCCAATATTGTACCTACAGTAGTTAACAATACAATTTCTGGTTGTGGTCAGGTTGTATTTAATGGCAAAACATATACTGCAACAACTCTGGTAAAAGATACCATAAAAAGTATTCAAGGCTGCGATAGTATTTACAAAAACACACAAATAAACATTTCAAGTATTCTTTCTGTTAATATCAGCAGCCAAAGCACAACTGTTTGTGTTACAAAAAAACTTGTCTTTACCGCTGCTGGAACCACAGGCTTAAGTAATGCTACTTATCAATGGTTTAAAAATGGGAATAATGTAGGAACAAATAGTGCTACTTACAGCGACAGCACTTTACAAAACAATGATAGTATTTGGTGTAGATTAACAACAACAGATAATTGTTATACCGTTAAAACTGCCACAAGCAATAAACTACATATTACCGTGGTGCAACCAAGTGCATTAACCAATGCAACTGCTTCAATTATTCAAGGTCAAACCTATAATTTCAATGGACAATCAATTACAACTGCGGGTATTTACACTTCAACCTTTACCAATATCTATGGTTGTGATAGTGTAGTAAAATTAACTGTAACTGTAATTGCTGCAATTTGTAATCCATTTTCAGGAACTTCATTACACACCACTGTGGGATTTCCTTCAATAGATTCTGTACGAATTTCTGGTACTGCCCTAAAAAATAGTTCCCCTGGAACCAATGCAAATGGATATGCTGTTTTTACAAATCCAACACTAATTCCAGATTTAACACAAGGTATTACCTATACCCTTTCAACAAAGTTTAGTGGAACAGCAATAGCATCTGTTTGGTTTGATTGGAATAATAGTAACACTTTTGAAGCTTCTGAATGGTCGCAAGTTTCATTTAATGTTAACCAGGGAATAATCAATTTTACTGTGCCAATGAATGCTGCTACTGGTTTAATATGGATGCGAGTTAGAGCAAGAA
>CANGOT010000293.1 GCA_947455425.1 Chitinophagaceae bacterium
AATAGTGGCGTTACTAAAACATTTGAAAAAGCCATCAGCGAGAGCAATGGTGTTTTTATTGCAATTTCCGATCAGGATGATATTTGGGAATTGCATAAAATAGAAACTTTAGTAAAAAATATTGAAGATTTTGATGCCGTATATTCTAACTCTTTATTGGTAGATTCAAAAGGAAATTCATTAAACAAATCCTTTACATCTATTATGAATATGAAGACCTATAAAAGTGGAGCACCCTTTTTATTGTCTAATTCTGTACCGGGTCATACCATTTTAATGAAGAAAGATTTTGTAAAAACAATTCTTCCATTTCCACATAAAATTTTATTCGATTTATGGATTGGCTTTTGTGCAGCTGGGAACAACGGAATTAAGTTTGTTGATGAAACTTTAGTGAAATACAGACAACACGAAAGCAACACAATTGGCACCAGAGATTCTAAAAATAAAAAGAAGAAAGACCCTGTAAATATTCAGTTTCAGGAAAAATTATATGAGCTGAAAACTTTAACTACTGCACCTATAAAAGATGAAAGAACAAAATTGATTTTAAACAAAATGATTGCTCATTTTCACAGAAGGTGGAGCTTTGGAAGGAGTGCATTCTTTTTTAAATACTACAATGATATTTTGATAAGCAAAAAAAAACCCACGTACCGCAAAAAAATGTATTGTATTAAAATGTTTTTTAAACCAAATTTTTAATCTTATAAAGGTTTGGTTAAATACAGTGCAGCCATATCGCCATTGCCTTTAGCATTTTCTGCAATCATTTTTTTTCTGAATTCTTTTAGTTGTTCTTTCGAAAACATACTTTCATTTTCATTAATTAAATGACTGTTTTTATCGTGAAGTGCAATTCCTTTTTTATATTGTTCACTTGCCCAGATAACGTAATCAAAACTATCGTAGTAAAACTTATTAATAGTAAATCCTGCATCGGTTGCTAGTTTTTTCAATCCTTTTTCAGATGGAATAAAAATATGTCTTGGAGCATCTAATCCACACCAAAATTCGCCATAAGTTTTCCAACCATAATTTCCCATCATAGGCACTCGAATCAATACACGCCCTCCAGGTTTTGTAATTTTATATATTTGTTTCAGTGCATTCAATGGTTCAAACATATGTTCAAGCGAATGATGCATCATCACCACATCATATTGTTTTTCTACTTCAAAAATGGTTTGTTTTAGCACTTTCACCGAACCGTAATCTTTACTTTCATTAATAAAAGGATCAATGCCCGTAAGATTTTTAAAACCAATATTAAAAAGTCTGCCGAGCAAACTACCATTACCAGTTCCCACATCTAAAATTGCATCATCATATTTTGCATGAGTAAACTTCACCCAATCATACAGCTCATTCATTTTATAACCAATACTTAATAAACGACCTAGGATAGGCTGTTTGCCAAATAGCAAATAATCGGTTTTTATTTTTCTTAATGCATTGGCTTTTTCGCTGATTTGTAGTTTAAGATTAAAAGAATAATAATCTTCATTAGGATAATATTTTCCTAAATCTTCGGGCACATCGAGTAATTGCATCGTGCCACAATTGCTGCAAAGCTGATAATTAAAACTTTCTTTTAATCCTAATTGCAATTCTTTTATTGCAAATACTTTATTGTCGTTTTGATTGTTACAAATAATACAAGCAGCCATGGATAGTTTTTAAGTGTAAAATGAATACAAATAAACGGCAAAAAATCTTTTGGGTTTATTTTTAATTTAGCCACACTTAAAGCGAACCCTATCTTCGCAGCACACTATATAAAAATGAAAAATTTTCTTAGTCTTTTAAAATATATCAAGCTTTTCAAGAGAAATGTAATTCTATATTTTGTTAGTATCATAGCATCTATAGTTTTTAGTATTGTATCTCTTGCCATGCTTTTTCCATTTTTAGAAATTATTTTCAGCACAAGTTCTGCTAAAGTGCCAAAGCCCGATCATTTTGAATTAAACTCTGCTTATATTCTTGGATATTTAAAATATCAGATCAGCGAAATTATTAGTCAGCATAGTGCTGTGTATGCTTTAGGCGTTGTGTGTGTGTTTATTGTGGTATCAATATTTTTAAAAAATCTTTGTTTATATCTTAGTTATGTGGTTTTAACGCCAGTGAGAAACGGTGTTGGAACTTATGTGAGAGAAGATTTATTCGGCAAAATTCTTCAACTGCCAATTGGTTATTTTACAGAGCAACGCAAAGGCGATTTAATGAGCCGATTAACCAATGATATCACCGAAATTGAAATGGCAGTTTCCAGTTCTTTAGAAGGGTTTATAAAAGAACCTTTAACGGTAATTTTTTATTTATCACTGCTTTTTGTTCTAAGTCCAAAACTTTCTTTGGTGTTATTATTATTGTTACCTATTGGAGGTTTTGTAATTGGTACTGTTAGTAAAACTTTAAAAAAGCAAAGCAATATTGCTGCTGAAAAATTTAGCGAAGCCTTAAGTGTAGTTGAAGAAACTTTATCGGGTTTAAGAGTCATCAAAGCTTTTACTGCCGAGGGCTTTATTTTTTCTAAATATAAAAAATCGAATCAGGAATTATTTAATGTTCGCAATAAAATAAATTTAAGAAAAGATATTGCCAGCCCTTTAAGTGAAACACTTGGAATTATTATGCTGAGCATTATTTTATGGATTGGTGGAAGTATGATTTTAGAGCAAAAAGGTATTGGATTAAATGGATCTGCATTTATTACTTACATTGCTATTTTCAGCCAAATTATTAATCCTTCAAAAAGTTTAAGCAGTGCATTTTATGCCATGCAAAAAGGAAGTGCAGCGTTGATTAGAGTAAATCAGGTAATTAATGCCGAAAATCCGGTGAATGATAATGCAAGCGGCAAAAAATTAGATACATTTAGTGATAAAATAGAGTTTAAAAATGTTGGGTTCTCCTATAATAATATTCCTACTTTACAGGGCATTAATTTAACTGTTAAAAAAGGACAAACCATTGCTTTGGTGGGCAGTAGTGGTGCAGGAAAAAGTACACTAGCCGATTTGGTACCACGTTTTCACGATGTAACTTCTGGCAGTATTTTTATTGATGGTGTTGATATTAAAGAATATAATTTACACAGCCTTCGCAAGCAAATTAGCATTGTAACGCAGGAACCGATTTTATTTAACGATACCATAGCCAATAATATTAAACTGGGCGTTCAGGATGCTGAAGAAAGTAAAATAGAAGAAGCGGCAAAAGTTGCCAACGCTTATAATTTTATAGAAAAAAAAGAAGAACGGTTTGAAGCCAATATTGGCGATAGAGGTAGTAAGTTAAGTGGTGGCGAAAGACAAAGGTTAACCATTGCCCGAGCCATTTTAAAAAATTCTCCCATTCTTATTTTAGATGAAGCAACGTCTTCATTAGATACTGAAAGTGAAAGATTGGTGCAGGATGCAATTAATAAAATGATGCAGAATCGCACCACCATTGTAATCGCACACAGACTTAGCACTATTAAACATGCAGATGAAATTATTGTATTAAATAAAGGAGAAATTGCCGAGCGAGGAAATCATAGTCAATTGATAGAGCACAATGGCATTTATAAAAAACTAGTAGAAATGCAAGAGTTAAAATAGCTGTATTGTTCAAACTTTTGTTTATGCAAAAAATCAAAAATTTTATTTTCTCTGGCAAATTTTTATTTAATACAAACCTCGCCATTTTTTTATGGTTTGGATTTGCATTGTTTGCATCAGCTCAAGGATTATTGAGTAATAATTTCAATAATTTTACCATCTTCAAATATTCTTATTCGCATA
>CANGOT010000294.1 GCA_947455425.1 Chitinophagaceae bacterium
AAAGCAAATCATCAGAATGATAATATATTTTTTCCAGTAAGAAATATCTGAGTAAAGAATATTTTGTGGCAAATGAATTTTTATCCTATCCAATTGATTTGAATAAAATCTTCCGCAGGTTGGGGTGTCTTTATTTTGTAGAAAATAGTTTTTTACTTCCTCATCATTCATTCTCGAAAAGTCTATTACATCTTTTTTGCAACTATTGCAATGCCTGCCATCATTGGTTGGTAGCATTGCATCCCAGTTTTTTGTGCAAGGGCTTGTAATGATTAATTTGAATGTTTCTTGATTCATGAACTATTTTTTTATTGGTAGCTTTCCAAAAACAATATCACCCTCATCTTTTTTTACTTTAACTTTTACACGCATCCTTCCTTTCGGTTGCATACCCCAGCTTTCTTGTAAGTCAGTATTTATTTTAACAACAGTTATCTTATGCTTTTTTTGAGTGTCTTTTTTAATCTGGTCTTCAAAAAACTTTGGATGTTCTTCATAACCCATTTTTCTGCCAGTAAATTTTTCCCAGTAAACTACAACATAATAATCTGTTTGCGGTAAATCTTCTTTACCAACAGGTTTATTTTGATAATTATAACAGTTAGATAAAACCTTTTGTAATGTGCTGGAAGAATCAACGTTAAAACTATCTAATTTGCCTTCTAAAAAGAAATCAAAAACAGTCGCTCCACATTCTGTAGTGCCAATAAAGTCAATTAGTTCACCTTTCTTATTATAAATTTCATAAGTAGCAATACCTTTCTCAATCCAGTGCATGGCTGTAGCTGTATCCGCTTTTACAATAAAGGAGTTTGAAGTATCGAAATGATGATCAAGTTGAAAGTTTTTTATAGATGTGGTATTTTCAACACGGGCATCTTTAATCATCGTGTTTAAAATAATAGACTTGCAAGAAGATGTCACTATAACAATAAGAAAGTAGAAGGATAGTTTCATATTTTGATTTTGAAATCAAAACTAAAAAACCAAATGTTAAGATTTTCATAAATTCTTGTGAAACGATAAACCCAATACACACTTCAACTCTTTTATATTTGCAGCCTTTACAATAATTACTGTAATAATAAACGAGTTTTATGTTTCAAAATCTTCAAGAACGCCTGGAGTCGGCGTTTAAAAATATTAAAGGCCAGGCACGCATCAATGACCTTAACGTTGCTAATACCATTAAAGATATTCGTAGGGCATTGATTGATGCCGATGTGAACTTTAAAATTGCCAAAGAATTTACCGATAAGGTGAAGGAAAAAGCTACAGGTACAAAGGTTATTAATTCCATTAATCCTAGCCAGTTAATGGTAAAGATTGTACAAGATGAATTGACAGAATTAATGGGTGGTGAGCCTGCTGAGTTTAATATAACCGGCAATCCTGCTGTGATATTAATTGCTGGATTACAAGGTAGTGGTAAAACCACATTTACAGGTAAGTTGGCTACTTATTTAAAAACACAAAAGAAGAAAAATGTATTGGTGGTGGCTGCCGATATTTATCGTCCGGCAGCGATTGATCAATTAACCATTTTAGCTGAACAAATTGGTGTTGATATTTACAAAGAACCCGATACAAAAGATGCCATTCTTATTGCTCAAAATGCAATTAAAGAAGCGAAGAATAAAAATAAAAATGTTGTTATTATAGATACTGCAGGTCGTTTGGCAGTAGATGAAGTCATGATGAATGAGGTAGCAGATATTAAGGCTGCCGTGAAGCCCACAGAAATTTTGTTTGTAGTAGATAGTATGACGGGGCAAGATGCTGTAAATACTGCAAAAACATTTAACGACAGGCTTGATTTTACAGGAGTCGTGCTTACAAAATTAGATGGTGATACAAGAGGAGGAGCTGCTCTATCTATTCAATATACTGTAAATAAACCTATCAAGTTTATGAGCAGTGGAGAGAAAATGGATACATTAGATGTGTTCTATCCGGATAGGATGGCACAGCGTATTTTGGGTATGGGTGATATTACTTCTTTGGTTGAAAAAGCACAATTGCAATATGATGAAGCAGAGGCAAAGAAGCTCGAGAAAAAAATAAAACAAAACAAGTTTGATTTTCAGGATTTTTTAGATCAATTACAACAAATTAAAAAGATGGGTAACATCAAAGATTTAATGGCAATGATTCCAGGTGTTGGTAAAGCTATTAAAGATGTTGATGTAAGCAACGATAGCTTTAAAGGTATTGAAGCAATGATTCATAGTATGACACCTGCAGAACGCAAAGACCCGGATTTAATTAATCCATCGCGAAAAATACGTATTGCAAAAGGTAGCGGAAAAAAAATAGAAGATGTAAATGCTTTTATGAAACAGTTTGAACAAATGAAACAAATGATGAAGATGATGAACAATATGCCAATGGGTGGTTTTCCTGGAATGAAAGGAATGATGAGAAGATAAATTGGTTTATATGTTTAAGTTTTGTAAGTATGAAAAAACTATTTCGTCATCCTGTGCGTAATTATCTTTTCATCACTAAAAAATTTTAAAATGAAAAAACTATTGTTAAGTGCCGTAATTGTAATGGGAATTGGTTTCGCAGCTTCTGCACAAACTGCTCCAATGCAAGAGAAAAAAGCCTCCAAAGAAAAAGCCGCTATGAAAGATCACGTTTGTACTGATGCTTGTAAAAAAGCAGGCAAATGTGTTGTAGTTCATGGAGAAAAAGGACACAAATGCACCAAAGAATGAAAAAGAAAATGGCCTAATTACTTCAGCTATTTTATTTAGCCACAGATACTTTAAGTACGATTTTCGAAGTTAGAGGTATGATTTATTTATACACTATCACTAAATCAAACAAAGAATCTGTGGCTTTTTTATGCACAATAATCGTAATTCCAAAATCTTCAAATCTTAAATAATCAATTGCCCTTATCTTGCACTTTGTATGGATAAGTTTATAGTTTCTGCACGAAAATATCGCCCACAAACCTTTAACACGGTTGTGGGGCAAGCACATATTACAACCACATTAAAAAATGCTATTAAGAACAATCAATTAGCTCACGCATTTTTATTTTGTGGTCCACGTGGTGTGGGCAAAACAACTTGTGCAAGAATATTAGCTAAAACTATTAACTGTACCAATTTGCAAGCCGATGGAGAAGCTTGCGACAAATGCAGTAGCTGTAAAAGTTTCAACGATGGGGCATCACTAAACATTCACGAATTAGATGCTGCTAGCAATAACAGTGTTGATGATATTAGAAGTCTGGTAGAGCAGGTTCGCTTTGCACCACAAGCCGGAAAATATAAAATTTATATAGTAGATGAGGTTCATATGTTGAGTGCAAGTGCATTCAATGCTTTTCTTAAAACCCTTGAAGAGCCACCACCCTATGCCATTTTTATTTTGGCCACCACCGAGAAACATAAAATACTTCCTACTATTTTATCACGTTGTCAAATATTCGATTTTAAAAGAATAACCACCAACGATACTGTTGAACACTTACAAGAAATTGTAGATAAAGAAGAGATAAAGGCCGATAAAGCATCGCTACAAATTATTGCTCAAAAAAGCGAAGGTTGTATGCGTGACGCTTTGAGTATTTTGGATAAAATTGTGAGCTTTGCCAATGGTGAAGTAACCTATCAAACCACTATTGATCATCTGAATATTCTCGACCACGACTATTATTTTAAGCTGTTAGATTTTCTTCAAAAACAAGATATGGCAGGAGCAATGTTATTGTATGATGAAGTAAATAGTAAAG
>CANGOT010000295.1 GCA_947455425.1 Chitinophagaceae bacterium
CATCACGATAAAACTGTAACAAACTACCATCATATACCATGGCAACGTGATATTGCTTGTCTAAATTTGGCAAACAAATAGGAGGTGTATTTACGTAGCCTGTATTCAGTGTATTAATTTCACAAGTATAATCCATTAAGGAATAGTTACAATCCAATTGATTAGTATGCTTTGAAACAATTTTACCACCGTGAAAGTTTGTGGTATTAATACTGGATGGATTATTAAATCTAGCTTCTACTGTTATTTGATTACCCGAAACATCAATATCACCCACTTCAACATAAGAATTAGCAGATGGGGTTTTTAACCAACTTTTGCAAGGGTCAATGGGGCAATTATTCACAGTAATTTTTACAGAATCAGTCATAACTAAAACTGGTGAAAATGAAATATCATCCAATGCAAAATCATTTCCCTGAACTTGTGTGTTTTGATTAACTATAGAAATGTTAGCAGAGGTATTATTTCCAGAATTCCAAATAATGTAAAATTGATTCCAATTGCAAGGAGTAGCATTTGCTTGAAATATTTGTCCTAATTGAATTCCATTAATTGAAAACTTTAATTGAGCTGGGTTAACTGGGTATATTGATTGCAACCAACAAGAAAAAGCATAATTTGTATTAGGAGTAATATTGATAGTTTCTTTCCAAATATTAATATTGGGTACAGGACTACCATTTATCATCATCATTTTACCAATGCTACTATGATCGTTGCAAGCACTTGTACCAGGATTCCAAGCTTGTGGATTAGATCCAATATAGTAAACACCTTCTGTTGTATTTGGTGGCGATTGATAAGTATATTCTGATGTAAACCCAGTATTACCACTCTCAAAATCTCCATTTGTAATTAAGTTAGTGCCCAATACTTTTGTGTTATAGTAGTAGGTTGTGTTAGTTGTTGGAGCAACAGTAATATTGGCTGATGTATTGCTAACAGTTCCATTACTAGCATCCCAGCAATATGCTAAACCAGAATCCTGAACATTTAATTTAAACGAGGCTCCATTACAAATTGTGGTATCAATATATTTTATTAATCCATTTACAAATTGAGTTGTAACAAGAATGTTTTTAACAACACTATCCTTACAACCACTTAAATTAGTTACAACAAGTTTTACGTTGTAGTTGTTGTATGAAGCATAGTTTACAACAGGATTACTGTTAGTGTTATCAGATGTATTATTTCCAAAATCCCAGCTAAAAGAACTCACATTTCCTGTTTCATTTTTGAATGCAATTTCTTTTGGATTACAAATGTTTTGTGAAAAAGAAAATTCAGGTTTTGCATTATACATGTAGTACAAAGCTTTTACTTCATCTGGATTTAGATTCCTATTGTATATTCTAACTTCATCCATTTTGCCTTTATAATAATCTCCAGAAGACTCTCCTTTTCTACCAAATGCGATGGTTGAATTAGCTCCATCCTGAATAATAAAATGTGTTTGTGTTAAATCTTGTGCTTCTTGCTGGCCATTCACATATAAATGCCAAATTCCATTTTTATACGTCACAGCTAAATGATACCAACATTGGCTTGGTTGCATTGTTGTAGTTCCATTGATGATATTATTAGCAGCCCAACCACTCATAGCTTTATTGTTAACAGTATAAAGACCATAGTTCCACATTGAGGCAAGATAGTTTGAATTGAAAGGCGATTTTACAACCAAAGCAGATGCTGCATAAATTGTATTTGAGTAAGGTTGCACCCAAGCTGCAATTGAAAATGAATCTGTTGGTGCAAAGTCGTACAGTGGAGTAAAAGGTAATGAAATAAATGATGTTGTGCCATTAAATTGATAGGCACTATTAGTGCTACCCGATGCATCTGATGTTAATATAGCACCATTAACAACACCATTAATATTATTCCCACTAACGTCATTTGCATTACCATTAAAAGGATAATATGCAACTAAGCCTTGCGTTAAATTAACTTGAGAATAGATATTAGATATAGAAAATAAAATAAAAAATAATACCAAATGACATTTCCTCATAATTGTTGTTTTGCTTACAGATTGTTTTAAGACCATAAAATTAAATGAAACAAACTAAACTAATACTGCTAGAAATAAAATTTGAAAGAAAGTTTAAAAGAAGTGATAATAGAACATTCAGCGAAAGGTAGTTGATAATTAATGAAATAATTTTTTTCCTTTCAAAAAAAAATTATTTAATTAGGGTGTTAACCCCAATTCTAAACTTTTCTTTTGCAGAATATATTGTAGAGAATATAAAGAAATATAAACCAGTCCCTACTCTTTCTTTCATAATAATCAATTCGTTTTTTAGCATTGTATTTCTCAATGCTAATTGCCTTGATTTTGCAGTACTGCCATTATTGATATGAACAATTTGGGCTTCGCTGTAAAAATAAGAGTGATAACCTATTTGTTGAAATTGCCAACACCACAAATGATCTTCGCCATACATAAAAAAACGCTCATCTAATTTATGTTGGGGAAGTTTTACTAAGGCCGTTTTTGTAAACATAAAAAAAGCCCCATTCAACCAATCGCATTCTGTATTGAAATTACTTTTGAAATATTTACCAAGCATTAAATTCGCTCTTTTTTTATATGAAAGTATGTACAGCAAAAATCTAAATACATCCAATAACTCCCAACTAATACTTCTAAACTTTCGAGCAGTGTGTTGAATTTTACCATTCGGATAAATCATTTTACAACCAATAAGACCTTTCAAATTCTCTTTTTTGTAAAAGTTTATAGTTTTACTGATCGCATCTTCGATTAGATAGGTATCACTATTTAGAAGCAAAATAAAATCGCCGTTTGCTGCTTGTATACCAAGATTATTACCTTTTGCAAAACCGCCATTCTCATTGCTTTTGATCAGATTTATTGATGGGAATTTTTGCTTAAACAAATCTGCATCACACTCGTTTGAGAGGTTGTCTACTAAAATAATTTCGTAAGAAATATCTTTAGTAAATTCAATTATACTCTCAATACAATTACAGGTTAATTGAAAAGTATTATAGTTTAATATGATGATAGAAACTGTGGGCATCAGTTAATTAAAAACAAAATTTTTCAAGTAATTAATAATCATAAAAAACTTATTTGCGAAACCATTTTTTAAAACATTAGCATTTACACGGCTTTGTGCATAAATCATACTATCGATTGATTTAAAAGAAGATTTCTGATCTAAATAAGAATTAAACTGTTCAATACTTCTAACTCCAAGATTTCTGTACATTCTCCAGTAAAAATCATATACAAAAATATTTTTTAAAATTTTTTCGCCGTGTTTTTTTAACAACCCAATGGTTTCGGGTATTTCAACATTGGGATTTCCAAAAACTTCTGCTGTTACCTGTCCACTATGCATCCCCACATTTACCAAAACTCTATTTATATAAGTGTAAGAATAATGCTTTTTAAAAAGAGTGGTATAAAAATCAAAGTCTATCAACCATTTAAAATTTTTATCGTAGCCATATGGCTTATATTTTTTATTTACCAGTGTACAACTTGGATTTGGCAGAAATGTTTTATATAAATTAAGATAGTTTAATTTCAGTAGTGTTTGATTCCACCAACCCCAATAAAATTTTCTTTGTGTGTTATTATCTATATAAATGTTTTCAAAGGCACAGAAAATAATATATTTATCAGGGTTTGTATTGGTAGCATCAACAAATTTTTGCAAACTATTTTCGTTTGCAAACCAATCATCGTGATGCATTAAATTAATC
>CANGOT010000296.1 GCA_947455425.1 Chitinophagaceae bacterium
ACTGTTTTTGATTTATGTACAGATATTATGAATGGGAAAACCCACAGAAATTATCTGACTAAATACGTTTACCTACTAAAAGATAAATTAAAGTGTGGTAAGTGTGGTAGAAATTATTTTGCAAAATTCAAACCAGTTAGACAAGGTGATAAGGTATATATCTGTTCTTCCAGACTAAATAAAAATGGTAACTGTGGTAATGTAGGGGTAAATATTTCACTTATTGAATCAGCATTGTATTATGAATTTGTGAATTCCCCATCTATGCTAAAATATATTCAAAATCAAGATAATCAAAAAGAAAATATCGAAAACTCCTTGGTGCATATAAAGAAGCAATTAATAATAAAAGAAAAGGATCTTACAAAGAAAAACAGAGAGCAAGAGAAATTACTGGATTTGTATTTAACTACATCAACTTTATCTCAGACCGAGTTCCAGAATAAGAAAAACAAAATTGAAAACGAGCTATCAAATATTGAAGAAAGTGTTGTAACAATAAAAAAAGAAATTTTTAGTAAGGAGAGAATTTTAGAAAATATGACAGACGAAAAAATTACAAAAGAGCATCTAATTTCCATTGCTAAAAAAAGAAATGAACTTGTAAGAATTTTTAACCAATTTATTAGTAAGGTTGTCTTTGTTCCACTAAGTTATGAATTTGTACTTGCGACTGTATGGTTTCAGATAAACGAAGAAGTAATTTATCCAACAGTCAAATTATTATTGGACATAAAAAGTATAAAAAAGAAAACCCCAATATATCGGTATCAGTCTGTTGCGAATGTCATTAATGAGCCAGAATTTGAAAATGATGTGATGTTAACACCAGTATCAGATATATTGAAATATTTAGATATTTCATTTCCTCAATCCAATTGGGTTACTTTAAATTCAACATTAAATGTAATTGATGAAATTAATATTGATTCTAGTGCATAATTTTGAATTCTCTATGCTAAAAGAAAAAGTTCAGATTAAAGAAAAAGAAATTAAAAATCATTTAGAATTATTAAGAGAAAAACTAAATGATGGTCATAAAAGGTTCACTGAAAACCCTAATGATATTGGATATTACCCCTCGTTAGTTCACGTTTCCAATAAATTGAAAGATATTCTGGCGTTCTTCGATCAACAGTTTAATTAGAATATCTAATTAAATAAATTGATTTTCAATTAATTAAACAACCACCCATTATGTATAGATAAACTCACTAACTGTGTGATGTGGCGAACGAAATGGACGTTTTGAAATGAGAGAAGAATGTTCTGGTAATTTTCCAGCAACGCTATGAATTTTTGTTGTTTCTAAAGCTTCTTGCAAGCTTAATGGAGGAAGTATCGTTGGTAAACGTTTTGCCAACATTGTTTTGCCAGCACCAGGAGGACCAATAAGTATTGCATTATGACCACCTGCTGCTGCAATTTCTAATGCACGTTTAATATTCTCTTGACCTTTAACATCGCTAAAATCAAAATCGAATTCGTATTGATTACTAAAAAATTCTTCACGTGTATTTACTTTAACAGGCTTTAAGCTATTTTCACTTTTGAAAAACTCTACAACTTCTTTAATGTGTTTTACTCCATATACATTTAGGTTGTTGACCATTCCTGCTTCGCGTGCATTTTCGAGTGGAACAATTAGTCCTTTGTAACCCTCTTTTCTTGCTTGAATGGCAATTGGCAAAGCACCTTTAATCGGCTGAATACTCCCATCCAAACTAAGCTCTCCCATCATCACATAATCCTTCAATAACTCATAATTCAGCAATTGGTCACTTGCACCTAAAATGCCTATCGCTATGGGCAAATCAAAAGCACTACCACTTTTTTTAATATCGGCAGGAGCCATATTAACCACTACTTTAGTTCTGGGCATTTGAAAATGCATTTGTTTTAAAGCACTTTCAATTCTTTGTTGGCTTTCTTTAACAGCATTATCAGGCAATCCTACTAAGTAAAAGTTCATACCTGTTCCAGATACATCAACTTCAATCGTTATTGTTATGGCATCAACACCGTAAACCGCACTACCAAAGGTTTTTACCAACATAAGAAATAGTTTTGTGCTTAGTGTGTTTGTAGGATATATTAATAGATTAAATGAGTTAATAATCCATCTCTCAATTTTGGTTCAAACCAAGTGCTTTTTGGGGGCATTACATTACCACTATCTGCAATATCAAAAAGTTGGGTAATAGTAACAGGATACAAGCTAATGGCAGCAGCCATTTCACCACTATTCACTCGTTTTTCTAATTCTCCTAAACCACGAATGCCACCTACAAAGTCCACACGCTTATCTGTGCGTTGGTCAACAATGTTTAGCAATGGCGTAAATATATTTTCTTGTAGAATGGTAACATCTAAAATACCAATTGGGTCGTTGGTATATGTGTGGTCACGAGAAGTTAGTTTATACCAATCACCATCAACATATAAACCGAAAGTATGCAATACTGTTGGTTTAAAGGCTTCTTTGCCAACTTGTTTTACAATAAACTTATCAGAGAGTTTTTCCAAAAATTCAGCAGTTGTCAGTCCATTCAAATCTTTTAAAACTCTATTATAATCCATAATATAAAGTTGATTAGATGGAAATAAAGTAGTTAAAAAATAATCACTTGCTGATGTTTTATTATTGCCAAGTGATTGTCTCACTTTAGCAGCACTTGCTGCTCTGTGATGCCCATCAGCAATATATGTGCAAGGAATTTCTATATTGAACAAGTTAGTAATTTCATCAATAACAATACTATCATTTACCACCCAAATAGTGTGTTGAATTTCGTCATCTGCTACAAAATCATAAATGGGGCTTTTGGTAGCTTTCCACTTTTCAATAATCGCATCAACTGCATCGTTATTTCTGTAAGCTAAAAAAACGTTGCCTGTTTGAGCTCCGGTTGTTTTAATATGATTGATTCTATCTTGCTCTTTTTCAGGCCTGGTAAACTCGTGTTTTTTGATGATGTTATTTTCATAATCGTCAACACTGCTTACGCATGCTAAACCTGTTTGGTGCTTACCATTCATTATAAGTTGATAAATGTAGTAGCACTCTTTATTATCTTGAAAGAGAATATTTCTGCTAATAAAAAAATCTAAGTTTTCTTTTGCTTTTTCATAAACAACTTGTGTGTGTATGTCAATTGTTTCTGGCAAAGAAATTTCACTTTTTGTAATGTTTAAAAATGAATGTGGATTTCCCTGAATTTCAATTCTTGCTTCTGCACTATTCAACACATCATAGGGTCGGCTTGCAACTTGTTTTGCAAACTGTACTTCAGGTCTTAATGCTTTAAATGGTTTTATTATGCTCATAATTATTATATTCTATTTTGCTCAGTAATACTTGCTATTGCTGCATTATTTGAATGCAATTTGTTGTATATCGTTGATGATTTTTAAATGATGATTACTATGTATCTCTAAAAATTTTATTGCATCTTCTAATTTTAAATTTCCAAAATACGGATGGTTTAAATATTTATTTTTATCTATAGCATTTAATTCTTTAATTGTATTTTTTGTTTTTTGGAGATGAATTTTTAAGGTGTTTTCATCAAAAAATTCAGGCTCTACTTGTTTAGGGTTTTTTGCCTTCCCTCTTGGAATTTTGCCAGTAAAAAAAACGATATATTTAAGTGGTTTAAAAATAAATTTATAGTTGTTAGCATCAGATGCTTTAGTTGCTTCTACTATTTTATTAATTGTAAGCAAACTATGTTCTATATGCC
>CANGOT010000297.1 GCA_947455425.1 Chitinophagaceae bacterium
AAATACCCGCTGTTAAAGTGCTAATCTTTTTAAGATTAATAGTGATGTTATTATTACCTTTTTGTAAATCTGTGCTTTGTTTAAAAACAATATTGCCAGCAATACCGGTTAATTCAATACGAATTGTTTTATTGACTTTTGCAAATAAATCAACCTTAATAAATCCAGAAGTAGGGTTGGGGCTCACAGAGAAATATTCGGTTCTTATTGTTGGTTGTTCGTTGTTCATTTCTCGTTTTGTAAGAATGATATTGTGCTGATTAAATTCATTATCCCAAGCGGCAATATCAGTTATATCGTTAGTAATTTCGAGTGCAACATCGTTTGATGGTTTGCTGTTTACAGACGAGCGAAGCACCAAAACAAACAATTCAGTTCCATCATCCAATGTTTTTTCTGTTGCAGACTTGTCTGTCCACAAGAAACTAATATTACCGTTTTTGATTGCTTGTTTGCTGTTAAAGTCAATACCCAGTTTATTGTTTTCAATAGCAACTAATTCATAGTCATTGTTATTAAAATGCAGTGTGTATTGCATAGCAACAAGCTCTCTAAAATTATTTGCAGTGATAGGGATTCTCACTACCGAATTTCCAATTCCTAATTCTTCATTCCTTGTAGTATAAACAAACTCAATGGGTTTAGTTGCTATTTGCCTTGCTATAGCTGGATTCCAATCATTACTAACATCTCCTAGCTTAACACCAATAAATGTTTGATTGTTCTTAATTGATGTTAAGTTATTAAAGCTAATACTATCTTTAAAAGTGAAGGGATTGGTTGTATCTGGGAAAACATAAGCACTATCAACAAACTCCCAAAGCCTATCTATTTTGTTTACTCCAGTACCTTTTGTAAAGGTGACATCAGTGCCTAGTATTAAACGTTTAATTCGCAAAATATCTGTAGTGCTAACAGTTTTATCACCATTTACATCAGCTGCAATTAGCTTATAAGGGTTAGTTATTTTAGTAGTGTTTAAAATATGACGTTGTATTAATAAAACATCTGTTGTATTGATGCCATTGGCCTTAGTAACATCGTTGTTTTTATAAGCACGAAGGGTAATATTATTGCCAGATGCAATACAGCTTGAATTGTATTTTTTGCTTACAACTTGAGTATCATTTATAGCACCGGTTCTGTATAAAGTTACGTTTGAAATCAAATTGCCATTAGATGTTTTTATTGAACCGTTAATAGCCAAACTAACATTCATTTTAACAACATTACTCTTAATATTATTTGCTGTAACACAAGTTTCACTACTTGTTAATAAACACCAAATGCTATCTTGATTATTTAGTAAGCTATCTTGATAGGTGTTAGTGTTTGTAGCTACAAGCACTCCATTCTTATACCATTTGTAATCTGGGCTTGTGCCTTGATTGGTTGAGATTGCTGTAAATGTTGTTTTAGTGCCAAAACAAATATTATTAAAATTTGTTGTAACAGTATTGGTAGGGGTATTTGGAATTGTAACATTTATATTGATAAGCTTGTATAAGCTATCGCAACCATCAACAGCTTTTAAAGTATCGTTAATAGTTGTTGAATTAACATACTGGGTGCCGTTATAAATGATACTACTACAACCTTGCAAATTAATAGTTTGTTGTGTAGGAACTGGTGTGGCTAACAATTGTACAACATTACTTTTTATAATAGGACTAGTAGTACAAGTTGCATTAGAATTCAGTATACACCATACAGAATCTAATGCATTAAAAGAACTATCAAAGTATGAATTTGAATTATTGCCAACATTAGCTCCATTTCTTTTCCATTGATAGCTTGGGGTATTACCACCATTATTTATTGTTGCATCGAATCTAACTTTAGTTGCAACACAAACATTAGTTTTATTAGCTGAAATACTAATACTTGGTGTAACATTTGGTACTATGGAAACAACATTGCTTGTAGTAGTACAACCAGCACTATTAGTTACTATAGCTGTATAATCGCCCGATGTGTTAGGTGAATATGTACTATTGATATTACTTGTAAATTTCTGAACTCTTTGATTCCAATTATCTGGCACATACAATGCACCCATAGTATCTATAAATACATCTTTCGGATATTTGAATTGATTAGCACTTGAGCCGGCACCATTGCCACCTGCTACAGTTACACCACTTGTAGCACCTACCGACCAACGCTGGATACGATGATTATCTTGATCTGCGACATATACATTTCCAATTGCATCTACAAATAGTCCAGATATAGCAGCAATTTGATTGTTAGCCGAACCCGCACCATTGCCACCTGCTACAGTTACACCACTTGTAGCACCTGCAGCCCATTTGGTTACACGCTTGTTAACATAATCAGCAACATAAACATTTCCAGCAGCATCAACAAAAACACCAGTAGGTAAATTGATTTGGTTGTTTGCAGTACCCGCACCATTACCACCTGCTACAGTTACCCCACTTGTAGCACCAACTGCCCATTTTTGTATCCGATGATTATTTTGATCAGCAACATAAATATTGCCAAGACCATCAATAAATACATCTGCAACTCCATTAAATGCATTGTTAGTATTTGTTGAACCATTACCACCAGCAACTAATATTCCAGCGGTGCCATTTGGCAACCACTTAGTAACTCTATGATTTCCAAAATCGCCAACATATACATTATTGCTATCATCAACCATTACACCACTTGGACTGTTGAATTGATTTAATGCTGTTCCAATACCATTTCCTCCTGCTATTGTTGTTGCATTTAGATTACCCACAGCAAAACGTTGTATTCTGCTATTGTTTAAGTCTCCCACATATAAAACACCACTCTTATCTACAAAAACGCTACTTGGCCCATTAAGAGCATTTGGCAATGTGCTTGTTGGATTACCACCAGCAACTGTTATTCCGTTCGAAGCAAAAGTTGAAGCTGCTGTATTAACTGTGACACCATTATTTTGCCAAACAATTTGCATTGAATTATTTGCACCAGTTAAACTTAAATTAGCACTGTTTAAACAATTGCTAGAACTGCTTAATGATACTACAGGCATAGCATTTACCGTAAGTGATAATGTTGCCATACTATCACAACCTACAGCATTGGTAAAATGTACTGCATAATTACCAGAAGTTGTATAAAAATTGCCATTCCAACTATATGGTGCTTGGCTTGAACAAATTGAAACACTTTGGTGTGAACTTGTTGCAACCTTAACTGTTAAGTTTAACGTTGCACTACTGTCACAACCCTGACTATTTGTTAAACCTGTTTTAGTTTTAGATCCTGCAGCAGTAAAGGTTAAACCATTCCAGCTATATGGCAATGCACTTGGGCAAACACTTAAATTAGTTGTTGAACTTGTGTTTGTTTTTACAGTTAAGTTTAGTGTTGCAGAACTATCACATCCCTGACTATTTGTAAGTCCATTTTTAGTTTGAGTACCAGCAGCAGTAAAGGTTAAACCATTCCAGCTATAAGGTAATGCACTTGGACAAACACTTAAATTAGTTGTTGAACTTGTGTTTGTTTTTACAGTTAAGTTTAGTGTTGCAGAACTATCACAACCTTGACTATTTGTTAAACCTGTTTTAGTTTGAGAACCAGCAGCAGTAAAGGTTAAATCATTCCAGCTATAAGGCAATGCACTTGGGCAAACTCTTAAATCAGTTGTTGATGAAGTGTTAGTTTTTACAGTTAAGTTTAATGTAGCAGAGCTATCACAACCTTGACTATTTGTTAAACCTGTTTTAGTTTGAGA
>CANGOT010000298.1 GCA_947455425.1 Chitinophagaceae bacterium
ATCCCCAAGACCCTTCGCTTATTGAAATGTGTGATAAACTTGGGATTTTAGTATGGGAAGAAACGCCATTGGGCAATACATTTTATGATAGTGAAGATTTGAAAACAACCTGTATTAGTAGTTTGAAAGAAATGATTAGGCAGCATTATAATCATCCTAGTATTATTATTTGGGGCTATATGAACGAAGTGGGACTTGGCACAGCTAAGATGGCTGAAAAAGAAAAGAAAAAAGGGATTTATGAAATTACTGCCAAGTTTGCTATAGTATTGGATAGCATTGTACACGCCGAAGATAAAAATCGCCTATCTACAATGGCACAAAACTCTGGGGGCAATAGCTACTATAAAGATTATGGTTTGTCAAGCACACCAAATGTAATTGGATGGAATACCTATTATGGCTGGTATAAAGGTGCGTTCCCAGACTTTGGTATTTTTATGGATAAAGTGCATACTGAATCGCCAGAAATGAAAAGTTTAATTAGTGAATATGGTGCAGGTAGCGACCAAAGATTGCATAGTTTGAACCCAGAACAATTTGATTTTAGTATTGAATGGCAGCAGTTATATCACGAGTCATATTTGAATCAAATATTCAGTCGAAAATATATAGCTGGTGCTGCCGTTTGGAATTTGATAGATTTTTGTGCAGCAGGTCGTCAGGAGAGTATGCCACATATCAACAACAAAGGATTGCTCTATAATAATCGTACTCCTAAAGATGTGTATTATTTGTATCAGGCGTGGTTGGTTAAAACGCCAGTAATTCATATTGCAAGCCGTGATTGGCAAATTAGGAAAGGTATTCAGGCATCACCTAACGATATAACTGTTACGCAACCTATTAAAATATATTCAAATCTTGATAAGGTTGAATTGTTTGTAAATGGAATATCCAATGGAATACAAAGTATTCATCAAGGCGTTGGCATTTGGAATGTAGCTTTTGTAAATGGTAAAAATTCTTTAATAGCCAAGGGTGTAAATGCAAATAAAAATATTGAGGATGCGATGCAAATTGACTTTGAAATATTACCTGCTATTCTTAATCAAAACAAAGACAAAACCTTTGAATTGGCTGTAAATATTGGCAGTAATTGTTTTTTTATAGATCCCATTAATAGCATTACCTGGTTGCCCGATCAACCCTATAAATCTGGCAGTTTTGGTTATGTAGGTGGAGAAATTTATAGAGCTGGAGAAGGAAAGATTGGTCATCAATCGGAGGTTTATCAAACGCGTAATGTGCCAATATACCAAACATTTCGATATGGTTTGAGTGATTATAAATTTGACGTTGCCGATGGAGAGTATGAGGTTGAATTACATTTTGCTGACTTAGGAAGTAAGTCTTCCAAAACAATATATGATGTTGGTGATTCAGAAGAAAAGGGTAAAGAAACCAGTCAGTTTAATGTGATGCTTAATGGAAATAAAGTGCTGGAAGATTTTTGTCCAGCAGCACAATATGGTTCTTTAAATGCCGTGTATAAAACCTTTGTAGTGCAAGCAAAAGATTTAAAAGGACTAACAATCTCCTTTGAAAAAGAGAAAGGAAATACTTTTATAAATGCAATAAAAGTGAGAAGGTTGAATTAGAATGTTTGCTTTCAATATTGATTAGTTTTATTATGACCTACCTCTTCACTAATGTTGGATGTTCTTCAAAAAGATTTTGGTAGTCATACCGCAAGCTGCGGTAGTCATACCCCAAGTTGCGGTAGTCATACCCTAAGTCGCGGTATCACTACCAAAAAGCCTTTTTTATATACCCAAATATTGAAAATTGTTACCAAATAGTATTGATAATGATTGTTTTGTAGTGGGAGGTGATAGATAGGATTGATATTGATCCCCGCTCTTCGAAGCTTGCAGCTTCGTTAGGCATAATCTGTTGCCTCAGGCAACAAAATAAAACTGTTAGGCTAAAAGCCAAACAGAGCAAAAATCTATATTAATATTTCTTCCCAACTTATTGGAATAGTAAGAGTATTTCTTTTCCATGATTGTATCTTTCTATTGTACACTAACAGATAAGAAAAATGTGTGAATGATGCTATCCTTTTTGTTAATTGTAAAACATTGAGCAGCTCATATTAACTCAGTTTTGCATGGTTACAGAAATTTATTTGTAACATAAAAAAAAATAACATGACAAGTACAAAAAACATTGTAGCCCTTGCAAAAGAAAGTGCTAAAACACTAGCTGCCGCAGTAACAGCAGCTGACTTAATAAAAACTTTAGAAGGCACAGGCCCCTTCACAGTTTTTGCCCCAACAGACGCTGCATTTGCAGCTATTCAAAAGGATGTGGACAATCTTTTAAAACCAGAAAACAAAGCCAAACTTGCCAAAATACTGACCTATCACGTAGTAAGTGGCAAACACATGGCTGCCCAACTTAAAGATGGTAGTGAACTTACTACTGTTGAAGGTGAAAAATTAAAAGTATCGGTAAGTGGGCATAAGGTCATGATTGGTGGAGCACATGTTACTACAGCCGATGTAACTGCTTCAAATGGGGTAGTTCATTTAATTGACAAAGTGTTGATGCCAAAAATGTAATAATGCCTACTATTACTGTAGAGCCTTTTAGACAAACGATACAAAATTGTATCTAACTTAAAATTAAAAAAAATGACAAAAAAATTAAAATCAGTATTTGCAGGTTTATGTTTAGTACTTGCAGGCGTTGCAAATGCTCAAACAAACGATGTGGTAGATGTGGCTAAGGGCTCTAAAGACCATACCACTTTAGTAACTGCAATAAAAGCTGCAGATTTAGTAACCACATTAAAAGGTAAGGGGCCGTTTACAGTGTTTGCACCATCAAATAATGCTTTTAATAAGTTGCCAAAAGGCACTATTGAAACATTATTGAAACCAGCAAGCAAAGCAGCCTTGGTTAAACTATTAACTTACCATGTTGTTGCAGGAAACTTAAAAGCAGCTGATATTGTAGCCGCCATCAAAGTAGGAAAAGGAAAAGCAGTTATTAAAACTTTACAAGGCGAAAACTTAACTGCTACTTTAGTAAAAGGAAAAGTAATTTTAACCGATGCTAAAGGCGATAAAGCAACTGTTACTGCTACCGATTTAACTGCAAGTAATGGCGTCATACACGTTGTTAACGCTGTATTAATGCCTAGGTAATATTTGCATTTGTAAAAAAGACTGTCCTCTGCTGAGAGCAGTCTTTTTTCTTTTTGGTGTTAGCTTCCATATTCTCCGATGTTCGGTGTTCTTCACCAACATCATACAACATAAAAACATTGCTGGTCAATAGACTCAATTCCGATACTTCGGGGGGCGAGTATCAAAGAAATATTTCTACCATTATACTTCAAAACTTGCAATTCTAGCCTAACAAGTTGCTCAATTCTCCTTTACTTTTATTGCCTCATTATTTGCAATAAAACTATATGAAACAACGCCTGATTATTTTTTGTGCTGGCTTCTTATTTATTATTCATTCCGCATACAGCCAAAATGCACATACGACTAAAAACAAACTTGACAAGCTTGTTGATAATGCCATTGAAAAGTCTTTAAACAGTTTAAGAAATTCAGTTGCTGAGGTAAAAGATCCTTTGCTGTATCCAACTTATGCTACGAAGGATTTACGCTGGAAACTAAAATCATCATCGGACTGGACAAGTGGTTTTTACCCAGGTTGTTTGTGGTATGCTTATCAATTAAGTCAAGCCGATGAATTTAAAA
>CANGOT010000299.1 GCA_947455425.1 Chitinophagaceae bacterium
AGAATTCTAGTAACAGGTGCAAATGGCTTTATTGGTAGTTATTTATGCAATTTTTTATCAAAGAGAAATTATCGTGTAATTGCAACTTCAAGACAATTTCATCTAACAACAAGAGAATTATTAAAGGAGTGTGAACTGGTTGAACTAGATGTTTTAAATAAATCATTTTTAGAAAATTATGCTGTAGAAGCAGATTTAATTATACATACAGCAACAGCTAACGACATAATTTCAAGAGATAGTTTGCAGGGCATCCAATTATCTGCAATTGGTACAAAAAATATTCTTGATTTTGCAATTAAATATGCAATAAAAAAAGTAATAGTATTCTCTACGCTGCAAGTTTATGGCACTGAACTAAATGGAGAAATAAACGAAACCACTCCGTTGCATTTTCAAAATGATTATGGGTTGAACCATTTATTTGCAGAGATGTACACAGAGCAATATACACGACAAAATAAAATTAGTGGGGTTGTAGTTAGGCCAAGCAATGTATACGGAAGAATATTAACAGATTCATTTAATAGATGGTCATTAGTTCCTGGTTGTTTTTGCAAAGAAGCATTAGAAGCAGGAACAATTACTATTAAATCATCTGGTTTACAAATGCGAAACTTTGTAAATCTTGAAAATTTGAGCAGAGGAGTGGAGTGTATCATAAAAAACTATCCTTTGAGTTTTGAATCTTATAATTTAGCATCTTTACAAACTAATTCAATGCTAGAAGTTGCAGTTGTTGTGAAGAAAATATTAAAACAGAAATTTGACAAGGATATTGAGATTAAGGTATTGGGGAAAGAGCCAAAAGAATCAAATGTTTTTAATATTAATCTTTCAAAACTTCAAGAAATTGGATTTGCAGAGGATGATAACTACTCATTAGAAACTGAAATAGAACAAATTATCAATTACTTACAATCAAAATAAACACGATGAACCCAATAGAGGAATTTAAAAACGAGAGAGCCGCTGCAATGGCAGCAATGAAACAAGACCAAGAACTAAAACAGAAATCTGTTGATTGGATGTTGCACTCAGATAAGTATAAATACACATATAATTTCAGTTTTATGGGGCGTCCAATTATAAAATATCCTCAAGATATTCAAATAATGCAGGAGTTGATTTGGGACGTTAAACCAGATTTAATAATAGAAACAGGTATTGCACACGGAGGATCAATTATTTTTTCTTCAAGTATGATGGAACTACTTGGAAATGGAGGAAAAGTAATTGCTGTTGATATTGATATCAGAAAACATAACAGAGATGAAATTGAAAAGCATCCTATGTATAAAAACATAACAATGCTTGAGGGCTCGTCAATTGATGAAGGTATTGTTAAACAAATAGCTGATTATGCCAGTGGCTTTAAAAAAGTAATGGTTGTTTTGGATAGCAATCACTCTCACGATCACGTGTTAAGAGAATTAGAATTATATACACCTCTAGTAAGTTTGGGTTCTTACATATTATTGCCAGATACTTTCGTTGAGTTTTTCCCTAAAGGATATGTTACCAACCGTCCTTGGGATGTCGGCAATAATCCTTATACTGCTATGGAAGCTTTTTTAAAAACAACAGATGCTTTTATTAAAGACGAATTTATTACAGACAAACTATTAATTACTGAAGCTTTAGGTGGGGGCTATCTTAAAAGAGTAAAGTAATTCACTCAATGTATTAGCTGTGTTATCAAAACTAAAAAAAATAATTCCTACTATTTCTAGAATTATTAACTATCAATGTTACAGATTGGTGCTTGGTGGTTTTGGTAAAGGCTCTCAATTGCTAACGGTCAACAGCATTGAATTTCCAAAAAATATTTTTATTGGAAGCAATGTTTTAATCAGAAAATTTGCCTGGCTTGCAGCAAACCCTTTAACAGGGAATAAAAATTGTAAACTCATTATTGGCGATGGAACATATATTGGCAATTACGCCCATTTTTATGCTACATCAAAAATTGAAATTGCAAGAAAAGTAATCATTGCTGATAGAGTTTACATCAGTGACAACAGCCACGGGTATAAAAATATCAATTTGCCAGTTATAGATCAACCTATAACACAGTTACAAGAAGTTTTAATTGATGAAGGAGCTTGGCTAGGTGAAAATGTGTGTATTGTTGGGGCTAGTGTTGGCAAAAATTGTGTAATTGGAGCAAATTCTGTTGTAACAAAAAATATTCCCGATTATTGCATTGCTGTTGGTATGCCAGCAAAAGTTATTAAACGTTTTTGTTTCGAAAGAAATGATTGGTTTAAAACTGATGCAGAAGGGAAGTTCATCTAATAAACTATAATAATGAAAAAAATATTAATAACAGGAGGAGCAGGATTTATTGGATCTAATCTAGTCTTACACTTACTAAAGAAAAAATATAAAGTCACAGTTTTAGATAATCTTTCTAAACAAATTCACGGGTCTAATCCTGAAAAAACATCTCCACTTTTTCAATCGATACATAATAAAGTAAACTTTATTAAAGGTGATGTGACATCGAAAAGGGATTGGGTAGAAGCCATTGCTGATAATGAAATTATTGTCCACTTGGCCGCTGAAACTGGTACAGGACAATCAATGTATCAAATTGAAAAATATACTAAGGTAAACATAGGTGGCACAGCTTTAATGCTGGATATTCTAGCAAATACTAAAACATCTGTAAAAAAAGTTGTTATTGCATCTTCAAGATCAATATATGGTGAAGGAAAATATTTCAACAACAAAAAACAAGCTGTTTATCCAACTCAAAGAAATATAGAGTTGATGAAAAATGGTTTCTTTGAACCAACTATCGAAGGAACTAAAAGTAAATTAATGCTTGTTGCAACAGACGAAGAATCTAAAATTCATCCATCATCAGTTTATGGTATTACCAAACAAAACCAAGAGCAAATGATTATGACAGTTTGCCCAAGTATTGGTATTAATGCAGTTGCTTTAAGGTATCAAAATGTTTATGGACCTGGACAGTCATTAACCAATCCTTATACTGGTATTCTATCTATATTTTCTACGCTGATTAAGAACAATAATCCCATTAATATTTTTGAAGATGGAAAAGAAAGTAGAGATTTTGTTTTTATTGATGATGTTATACAAGCAACAACTTTGGCTATTGAAAAGCAAGAAGCCAATGATAAAGTTTATAACGTTGGAACTGGTGTTGCAAAAACTGTTATTGATGTTGCAATTACGCTGATGAAACACTATAAAAAAGAGGTGCCATATACTATCACAGGAAACTTTAGAATTGGGGATATTCGTCATAATTATGCTGATATTTCTAAAATACAAAGTGAAATAGATTATTCACCAAAAGTTAGTTTTGATGAAGGAATTAAGCAATTTACAAAGTGGGTTAATAAGCAGGCAATTCAAAAAAGTAACTACGAAAAATCCTTAACTGAAATGAAAAATAAAGGATTATTAAAATAAAATATCAATGTTCATTTCAATTTGCATACCTACATACAATAGTGGCGAAAAGCTTGAACGATTGCTTGATTCTGTAAGAATTCAAACTTTTAATGACTATGAAATAATCGTAAGTGATGATTCAAGAAATGATAGTGTGAAGCAAATTATCGATTCAAAATATACGGACTTAAATATCAAATATTACTGGAATGAAGAGCCATTAAAAAATCCCGGAAACTGGACGAACGCTGTTGAAAAATCTTCGGGAGATTGGATTAATTTAATGCAT
>CANGOT010000300.1 GCA_947455425.1 Chitinophagaceae bacterium
GAAACGCTCACGGTAAAGCGTGGGCGTTCCTTTTGCTTCGTGTATGGGTTCTTGGTCGAACCTTCGGTACAAGCATGGGAATTAGCCCACGTTCTGTTTTTTAGTTATCCGATTGCAAAAATTAAAAACATGAAAAAGAATTTACTCACACTTTTGGCAATCACTTTAACGATTGCAACAACAATTCAAGCACAAATCCCGACAAATGGATTGGTAGCTTATTATTCCTTTAGCGGCAACGCAAACGATGTAAGTGGTAACGGCAACAATGGAACTGTCAATGGTGCTACGTTAACAACGGATAGATTTGGCAAGTCCAATAGTGCTTATAATTTCGATGGCAAAAGCAATTTTATTTCTGTGCCGAATAAATCTACTTTAGATTTATCTGATTCTCTAACCATTTCAATTTGGCATTATGATAGAGTTCAAAACTTTGACCCAATTAACAAGGTGTATAAAGGGTCATTAATCAGTAAAGTGCAGAATAATACATCTAATGGATATTGGATTGATGCTTTTCAATGTGCCACAAATAATCAAACTAAGAATGATATATCTTTAGGTAGTAACGGCTGGTCAGCAAATAATTGTAATAATTCTCAAACATGGCAAAATTTAGTTTTGACATTCAAAAGCGGCAAATATCAAGTTTATATAAACGGAGTTTTGATAGATTCAAATACAATTGCATCCAACAAAATACCAGTAAATAGTTTGCCTCTAATAATTGGATTTATGAATGGAGCAACAACAAACAGGTATTATAATGGCATTATGGACGATATTCGCTTCTATAACCGTGTTTTAAACAGTAACGACGTTAATGCGATTTACCATGAAGGTGGTTATGATACTGCCACCAATGTTATATCAAAAAATGGCTTAGTAGCATGGTATCCATTTACAGGTAATGCGATTGACAGCAGTGGCAACGGCAATAATGGCATTGTAAACAAGACAGCATCTTTAAGCACCGATAGATTTGGAAAAGCCAATAGTTCTTATTCTTTTACAAATGCAAATGGTGGGATTAGAGTACCTCTATTTAAAGCATTGGATAGCAGTTATACAATTTCATATTGGGCAAATTACAGTTCACTTAATGGTCACAGAGATATATCACACGACTGGAATAACAATGGCTTTTTCTGTCTCTTTGTAAATGCGGCTAATCAACATGTTGGATTTGGCACTTCTGGGTCAAATGGCACATCAAACAATATTAATATTGAAAGCCTTTATGCACCTAGTTTAAACAAATGGTATAACATAACTGCAATCAGAAATGGGAGTCAGTTAAAACTCTTTATTAACGGCAAATTGCAGAATACAATAGTAAACAATGTATTTCGAAGCAGCTCACAAAAAACATTATTTATTGGGGGAGATTCCATTCAAGCAGCTCAATGCCCAAGCTGTACTTTCAACGGAAAGCTAGATGATATTCGTATTTACAATCGTGCATTTGACAGTACAGAAATACAATCCTTATACCATGAAGGTGGTTATGATACTGCCACCAATGGCATACCAAAGAATGGGTTAGTTGCGTGGTATCCATTCACTGGAAACTCTTTAGATAGCAGTGGCAACAATAATCATGGAACAAATAGTGGTGCAACGCTAGCAACTGATAGGTTTGGGAAAACTAATAGTGCTTATAGCTTTGATGGTGGTGCTACAACAAAAATTGTAGTTGATTCTATTAAGCCTATAATTGTTTCTGATAGGAGTTATAGCTTTTGGTTAAAATATCCTGTTAACCCAACTAATTATTACACACAAGTGCTTACTTCAAATAATTCTTGTGGATGTGATTATATTGCTATCGAGGGTAATCACCCAACTTATGTTCAAAACAATCAAGTGGGATTGCTTTATGATGGCAAATCTGGATTATCATCAACTACACACTTTAATGATAATAAATGGCATCATTGCGTTTTAATTGATAATTATACAAAATTAAAAAGTGTTTTATACGTCGATAGCAAACTGAATAATATTGATTCATCATCTAACTTTTCAAAACTCAATCAACTTGTTTCATTTGCAATAGGCAATTCATATAAGGGAGATGCACAATCCGCATTTCAGGGTAGCTTAGATGATATTAGAATTTATAATCGTGCATTAGATAGTTCGGAGGTTCAAGCTCTCTATCATGAAGGTGGATTTGGAATTCCATCACCAACTATCTCTTCATTTAGTCCTGCCTATGGATGTACGGGAACTACAATAACAATAAAAGGTTCAAATTTTTCTGGAGCAACAAATGTGAGTATAGGCGGCACTAATGCAACATCCTTTAAAGTAACCTCTGATACTATTATTACGGCTGTTGTAGGTTCTGTAAATAGCGGAGTAATAAAAATTACAACTGCAATTGGAACTGCTACAACATCAAACATTTTTACTACAGCAAGTGGATATTTACCTTTTGCTTATGTAACTAGTATGGGTGACAATAGCGTTAGTGTAATTAACACCATTACAAATAAAATAATCACTTCAATTCCAGTTAAGAGCGCACTTTACTTAGCCGTTAGTCAAGATGGTAGAAGGGCTTATTCTGGGAGTCCAATTGCGGTTATAAATACTCAAACTAATACTGTCATTGATAGTGTAGCTGGCTCAAGTGGTTTTATGGCTTATTATGTTAATTCGGATGGGACAAGGTTATATGCAACAAAACGTGATAAAAACGCAGTTTATGTAATTAATACTCAAACTTATAAAATTATAGATTCAATTCCTGTAGGGAAAGCCCCTACTGGAATATGTGTTACCCCAGATGGAACAAAAATTTATGTGGTAAATAATCTTGATTTTACAGTTAGTGTGATAAATACTCAAACAAATTCTGTTATCACTACAATTGGAGTTGGACACAATCCTTGGTGTTGCAATATAAGTCCAGATGGCAAAATGGTTTATGTTTCAAATAATCAAGGTAATAGTGTAAGTGTTATTAATACTTCTACAAATTCTGTTATTGCCACAGTTCCAGTAGGCACTAATCCGTTGGGATTGTGTGTAACGCCTGATGGTAAAAAATTATTTGTTACTAATCCAAATAGCAATAATGTAACAGTCATAAATACAGCTACAAATTCTGTTATCACTACAATTGCTGTTGGTCATAATGATTGCGCTGTTAGCTTTACTCCAGATGGTGCGTTTGCTTATGTCACAAATCAAAATGACAATAATGTTAGTGTTATAAATACAACCAATTACAATATTGTGAATACAATTACAGTACCATCACTACCTAATCCCATAGGTAATTTTATTGCTAATGTGCCAACTATATGCGGAAGTTTGCCAGTTTCAATAAGCTCGATTTATGCTGTAGGGGTTGGTAGTAGAATTAATATAGACTGGTTTGCAGTAACAGAAATAAATACAAATCAATTTAATGTTCAGCGTAGCTCGGATGGAAAAAACTTTTCTAGCATAGGAATGGTTGATGCCATTGGTAATGGTGCAAATAACTTTGTTTTTACGGATAAAACCCCAATTAGTGGCACTAACTATTATCGCTTGCAAATCATTGATAAGGATGGCGCAATAAGTTATAGCAAGGTTGTAAGTGTTCAATTTGCTAATGGTTCTTATCGCTTTAGTGTATATCCTAATCCTGCTAAGAATGTGTTGACCATTGCGGGCGAACACATTACAAAGGTTCAGGTATTAGACAACATGGGTA
>CANGOT010000301.1 GCA_947455425.1 Chitinophagaceae bacterium
ACACCTAAACTTTTACTCCCATTAGTCCAACTACCAACCCATTTTTTGTGGTTTTTTGTAGATAAAGTAAACTGCTCACAAAAACTATCTCTTTGTAAGTTGTAGTTCCAAGCATTTTTGGTGAGAATTAGTTTGGTTGAAGTGCAATTGGGTTGTCCCTCAAGAAAAATATCTTGTAATTTATTGTTATAAAAATATCTTGCATTAAAACTCGTATCATCATCCTGGGTAATAGACATTAAAATTGGATACTTACCAATAGTTCCTTGTAGTAGATATTTATTTTGAGAAAAAAGGATAACTGGCAATAGCGATATAACAAATAAAAATATTCTTTTCATCATAACTATCCAATTAAATCATAAATCTAAAATCACCCCATCGTAAATAGTATTATTCTTCTATTAAATCCAATTCTACCTTCAGATTACGAATAATAAATTCTTGTCGTTGTGGAGTGTTTTTGCCCATATAATATTCAAGCAATTGCTGAATATGCTGACCTTCTTCTAACAATACAGGCTGCAAACGCATATCGGCTGCAATAAATCTTTCAAACTCTTCCGGACTAATTTCACCCAACCCTTTAAATCGGGTGATTTCAGGTTTGTTACCTAATTTCTTTACGGCTGCCTGTTTCTCTGTTTCATCGTAGCAATAAATAGTTTCTTGCTTATTACGCACCCTAAACAATGGTGTTTCTAAAATAAACACATGATTTTGTTTAACTAGATCGGGAAAGAATTGCAAAAAGAAAGTCATTAATAACAAACGAATGTGCATACCATCTACATCGGCATCGGTAGCAATAACAATGTTTTTATAACGTAATTCTTCTAAGCCATTTTCTATGTTTAAAGCGTGTTGCAACAAATTAAATTCTTCGTTTTCGTACACCACTTTTTTGGTCATTCCATAACAGTTCAAAGGCTTACCACGCAAACTAAATACTGCTTGTGTATTTACATTACGAGCTTTGGTAATAGAGCCACTGGCACTATCACCCTCTGTAATGAATATAGTGCTATTTTGTTGATTGGTTAAAAATTCTTCTCTGTTTTTTGCTGGAGGTTCATCGTTCAAATGCACCCTGCAATCACGCAATTTTTTATTATGAAGATTCGCTTTTTTAGCACGCTCGTTGGCAAGTTTTCTAATACCACTTAACTCTTTTCTTTCTTTTTCACTTTGCTCGATTCTACGTTTTAAAGCATCGGCCACCTGTGTATTTCTATGCAGATAATTATCTAGTTCTTTTGCCAGAAAATCTTCCACAAAACGTTTCATAGTAGGACCTCCCTCACTAACCACACTACTACCCAATTTTGTTTTTGTCTGACTTTCAAATACAGGTTCTTGCACCCTTACAGATACAGCAGCAACAATACTTTGACGAATATCTGCTACATCATAATCCTTCTTATAAAAATCACGAATTACTTTCACAAAACCTTCTCTAAATGCCTGATGGTGTGTTCCTCCCTGTGTAGTGTACTGTCCATTTACAAACGAAAAAATATCTTCACCATAATCATTATTATGACTCAATGCAATTTCAATATCCTCTCCTTTTAAATGAATGATGGGATACCGAAGTTCATCGGCATTTGTTTTTCTGGTTAATAAATCCAGCAAACCATTTTTACTTACATAACGTTTGCTATTAAAATTAATAACAAGCCCTGCATTGAGGTAACAATAGTTCCAGAACTGATTATCTAAATATTCGTGTAAAAATTTGTAATTATGAAAAATAGTTTCATCGGCAATAAACGTTACCAAGGTACCATTCTCTTCGGTGGTAGTGGTTTCTTTGTGTTCTTTTGTTAGCACACCTCGCTCAAATTCGGCCACTTTTGTTTTACCTTCTCTAAAACTTTCTACTTTAAAATAACTGCTTAAAGCATTCACAGCTTTAGTACCCACCCCATTTAAACCCACACTTTTCTGAAAAGCTTTACTATCGTATTTAGCACCTGTATTTATTTTGCTCACCACATCCACCACTTTACCTAAAGGAATACCACGACCATAATCTCTGATGGTAACAACCTTTTGAGAAAGTGTTACATCTACATGCCTGCCAAAGCCCATGGTATGCTCATCAATACAGTTATCAATCACTTCTTTTACCAATACATAAATACCATCATCACTGGCACTACCATCGCCCAGTTTGCCAATATACATTCCCGGACGCAGCCTGATATGTTCTTTCCAATCGAGGCTTTTAATATCTTCTTCGTTATAATTTGAAACAGCCATTCCTATGTACGATTTATTGATTTTAGAGGTACGATTTACTATCGCACACATTCGCAAAGTAATTGTTATGAAATAGAAAAATGAGAATGTGGAAAAATGATGATGAAAATATTGCTGAATTAATCTTCGCTGCAATCTTTATATTCGTGGAAATATTTTTTGTGCAAGAATTAATATTTATGATTGTAGAAAGTGATGAAGGCGGCTACACTGCCAAGTGTTTAGGTGTCTCTATTTTCACACAAGCCGAAACAATTGCAGATTTAAAGAAAGAAATTATTGATGCTGTACATTGCCATTTTGATGACAATGAAAAAAGAATTATTCGCCTACACATTGTTAAAGAGGAAATCATTGCAGCGTGATAATACCAAGAGACTAAGATGCTGGTGAATTAATAAAACTGCTAAAAATTTATGGTTATATTGTTACAAGACAAACAGGTAGTGATATAAGTTTAACTACAGAAACTAACGGACAACACCATATTACCATCCCCATTCACGCTCCATTAAAACTAGGAACATTGGCTGCAATACTCACAGATATTGCATCTCACCTAAATAAAACTAAAGAAGAATTGGTGAACGAACTGTTCAATTCATATTAATAATAAAGCCTTCCCCCAAAAATAAATTTCCCCCATTTTATTTCTGCAATCTAAACCTTAACTGAGGGAAATGATCAATTTTATAATGCTACATACTTCAATAGGTTAGCAGCATTATTGTTAGCCATAACTATACAAATTGTTTTATTAAAAACACTATCTTTACATAGAAATAGTACTATTTATAATATTTATTGTACTATTTATATTATTTATTGTACTATATATATTATTTATAGCACTATTTATTTTTAAAATAGTACTATCTGTATATATCTACAGCACTATTTATTTTTAAAATAGTACTATTTGTATATATCCATAGCACTATAAATATTATAAATAGTGCTGTTGTTATATACTACTAGTGCTTTTAGTATATAACAATAGTACAATGTATATATACAAATAGTTCTTTCAGTATATATCAGCAGCACTATTTGTATATGTTATTGCACTATTTGAACAATGGTTTTACATTTAATGTGTGCTTCGTACCCCAAAAAACTTTAACATTTTATTAAGAAACCATTTTATAATTTGCGGCCTAATCAAAAATTTAAACAATGATTAAGTACATTAGAACGTTGGTGGATGAGCTGAAAGCATTGAAAAAAGGCATGACCACCCATGCTACCATTTGGAATGGAATGGCTGTAACTGAGAAGCAGTTGCAAGATGCCATTGACGAACTGGAAAAGCAGGAAAGCGATATTGAAGATGCAGAAACACTGCTGATTCAACAAAGAACTGCTGGTAGAAATCTGGTAGAGAAGCATATGCTATTAGCTAGCCAGGCTACAAATCTTGC
>CANGOT010000302.1 GCA_947455425.1 Chitinophagaceae bacterium
GTCCACTTCTTGTTGCAGAAACAAGTTTTTCATTGGCTTTTATTCTGAATCGATTTGCTTTTATATTGGGTTGATTGTCTATTGCCAAAGTATAAACGGCTTCAGGTTGTAAATCAGCAATATTATCCAATGGAATTTGTTCAACATTGGGTATTTCTACATCGAAGGGTTTGGCAGCATCCAAATTTAAAAAACCCTTCATAGACAATAATGCCTGATTATAATTTATAGTTGCTGCCACATAATTGTTACTATCACTGGCAAGCTGTGATTCTAATTCTAAAGCATTTAATTCAGGTAAAGCTCCAGCATCTACTTTTTTTCTTGTTGATGATAATTTGCTTTGTGTTTCATTAATCTGAACCTTAGTAATATTAATTTGCTCGTTACTTGCAAGTATTTGCAAATAATATGTTGCAACGCTTAAAGCTACGTCGTTAGCGGCCTTTTCCACATCAGCCAATGCAGCCTGGGCGTTAAATTTTGAGGCCATCCCATTATTTTTTAACTTGCTCCAGTTAAAAATTTCAACACCTCCTTGTAAACTTGCATTTTGAGAAACAGAGGCAAGGCTATTATAGCTGTTAGTGAAAATGTCTAAAGACCTTCCAAATGATGGTCCAATAGATGAACTGAATGAAATACTTGGAAGTTGATACAGCTTCGCCTGCTTTAATTGCAAAGCAGCAATTCTGGCTTGTACATCTGCTTGCTTTACAGAGATATTATTTTTTATTGCATAATCCACACATTTTTTTAAACTCCATTTTTCTGTTGATTGTGCCTGAGCTAGATTTAGATTCGTTAGTATAACAAATAATAGTATTATCTTTTTCATAGAAACAAATTTAGGGCGTTGATAAAATGTGGACTTGTTTTTTTATATAATAGGTTGATTAAGCATTTCTTTGGCAGAAAGTAAAATGTGAATAATCATTACTATAATCTAAATTTTATTCTACAGACACTTTCATATAAATATAACAGTTAAGTTAGCACAACAAAATCTCAAAACTTTGACAGATACAATCATTAATCTAGAAACAGTAAATCCAATAGAATTCTTTGGCGTAAATAATGGCAAATTAGATTTACTCAAAAAAAAGTTTCCTCTTCTTAAGATACTTTCAAGAGGTACTCAAATTAAAATGAGTGGAGCCCCAGAACAAATTGAAACTGCCAAAGAAAAAATAGATTTAATTATTCAATATCTCGAAAGAAATGGTCATTTGAGTGAAGGGTATTTTGAAAAAATTCTCGGTGGTGATGATGCAGAAACTATAGACAATTTTGTTGACAAAAACCCAAATGACATCTTAGTTTTTGGGCCTAATGGAAAAACCGTTAGAGCTAGAACGGCCAATCAGAAAAAAATGGTTGCTGCAGCAGATAAAAACGATATTTTATTTGCTATCGGTCCTGCAGGAACCGGTAAAACCTATACAGCTGTTGCTTTAGCTGTTAGAGCATTAAAGAATAAAGTAGTAAAAAAGATAATTCTTACACGTCCAGCTGTTGAGGCTGGAGAAAATCTTGGATTCTTGCCAGGAGATTTAAAAGAAAAAATAGATCCATATTTACGCCCACTTTATGATGCCTTAGACGATATGATTCCAGCAGATAAATTGGGATATTATATGAGTACACGAACTATTGAAATTGCACCATTGGCGTATATGCGTGGTCGAACTTTAGATAATGCATTTATAATTTTAGATGAAGCACAAAACACAAACGACTTACAATTAAAAATGTTTCTAACTCGTATTGGAGCTAATGCAAAAGCAATTATTACTGGCGATCCAACTCAAATTGATTTGCCCAGAAATATGCAAAGTGGCTTAAACAAGGCATCCCGAATCTTGCAAAATATTGATGGTATTGCTCACATTGAACTTACAGAAGAAGATGTAGTAAGACATCGATTGGTAAAAGCTATTATCAAGGCTTACAACAAGGATGCAGAGTTTGATGCGAGATAATTATTTAAAATGTATTAACAAAACGGTCAACTATATTTAGTTTTCCCCTTACATTTGCTGCCCAATTAGCAAGTAAGTTTAAAAATTTGCTACCACTCTTGCGGGTGTGGTGAAATTGGTAGACACGCCAGACTTAGGATCTGGTGCCGCGAGGCATGGGGGTTCGAGTCCCTCCACCCGCACAAATTGCCCCTGACTCCTAAGGGGCAATTTTTTTATTAATATTTCCTCCAAATTAGGAGTGGGGGTTTAATTCATCAAAATGGCTACAGTTACAAGAGAAAGCATTGGTTTATTAAATGATAAACTAGTTGTTACAATTGCTAAAGAAGATTATATCGATAAATTCGAACAAAGCTTAAAAAAACAAGCTAAGAACGCTAATATTCCTGGCTTTAGGAAGGGAATGGTTCCAGCTGGATTAGTGAAAAAAATGTATGGGCAAAGTGTTTTAACAGAAGAAGTAATTCGCCTTGCAGAAAAACAATTGTTTGATTATTTAGAAACAGAGAAGCTGGATATTTTTGCTCAACCCTTACCATTAGAATTTGACTCAAACAAAATAGAAATAAATAATCCTTCTGATTATACATTTTCTTTTGAAGTAGGACTGAAACCCGACTTTTCTATAAACCCATCTTCTTTCAATGTTATAAAATATGTTATAGATATTGAGGATAAAGTTATAGACGAAGAACTTAGCAGATTAAGAACCCGTCATGGAAAAATGACAGAACCAGAAGCTGTAACTAACGATGACAATGTTTTAAATGTTCTATTCACACAAACTGATGAGAACGGAGTAGCAATTGAAAACGGTATTAGTAAAACAAACTCGCTTTTAGTTAAGTATTTTAAGAAAGATTTTAAAGATAATTTGATGGGCAAGAAGAATGGAGACACCATCACTTTGCAACCCAATAATGCATTTGAGGAAAAAGAGCTTGACTATATTCTACAAGATTTAGGATTAGATAAAACAGGTGGTGATATCAATTTTAATATTACTATCACCAAAGTTGGTTATGTTGAACAAGCAGACGTGAATGAAGAGTTTTTCTCTGCCGCTTTCCCTAATAGAGAAATAAAAAACGAGGATGAGTGTAGAAAAGTTATTAAAGAAGAAATTAACGCAGCATATGCTGCACAAAGTCGTAACCAATTACACGATCAGCTTTATCATCAACTTTTAGATAATACAAATATTGAATTTCCTGAAGCGTTTTTAAAAAGATGGTTACAAACCAGTGGAGAAAAACAAAAAACCACCGAAGAAACAGAAGCCGAATTTCCATCTTTTGTGAATAGTTTAAAGTGGACTTTAGTAAGTTCAAAAGTTGCCACAGATAATAATGTGCAAGTGCTACCAGATGATATTAAGTTGTTTGCAAAAAATCAGCTGTTTAGTTATATGGGTATGTCTGGTGACGATCAACCTTGGATAGAAGAATATGTAAACAGAATGATGAAGGATAAAAAATTTGTGGAAGACAGCTTCTATAAAATTCAAACAGATAAGATGTTTGCAGCCTTAGAATCACAGGTAAATGCAAAAGAAGAAAGTATTTCTTTTGAAGAGTTCTCAAAAAAACTACATCACCATCATCATTAAAATTTAAAAAAGCCCTGTAAAACAGGGCTTTTTTATTGATTTGAACCAATAAACGTACTAAACATAGTTGCTGTTAAA
>CANGOT010000303.1 GCA_947455425.1 Chitinophagaceae bacterium
AGGATATAAAGTTTGGGGTAAAATATTAAAAGAAAAATTATAATCAATTATATATAAAAACAATTCATAACTAATAAAACAAAACGATTCACGATGAAAAAACAATTTACACGTTTATGCCTGTTCATAGTAACATTTTTTTGTTGCTTAAATTTATTTAGCCAACAGTTAATTGGTTATTATCCAAACATGGATGGCGGTTTGCAAAAACAATCTAGTGGTAATGTTAGTGCAACAAGAGGTGCATTAAATTGGTCTTATGTATCAGTAACTGGTGGCGGACAAACCCGAAATGTTACAACAACAGGTGGTTATGGTGGCGGTAAGTATATAACTGTTGGTAAATCTTCTGCAGCTACATCTGGTAACTCAACTACAGTAAATACAAATGAGGTAACAACTACTACATTCTCTCCAAATACACTTTACGTAGTTCAGTTTACATACCGAGCTAATGCATTAAATGCTGCAACTCCAGATCCTGCATCCTTTGTATTTATTAGTGCCGATGGAAGCAGTGCAACAAGAAAGTCTAAAACTATCACATTGGCTGCTCCTGCAACCTGGACTAAGTTTTATGATACAGTTAGAACAGATAATGTTGCAGCACAATCTACTCTTGGCACAGCTGGTGTTAATATTAGAACTGCAGTTCCTGGAACCGCTGTACTGATGGATATTGACAATTACGTTATTTATCCAGCAGATAATCAAACTACTGGTGGTGCAGATATTACTGCTCCAGATCCTGTGACATCTGTTAATACTGTTGCCTCTCCAGCAGATGTTAGTTTAGACTGGACTGCACCCACAACTGGTATTGACAATGGAGGATATGTTGTTGTAAGATACAATTCAAATCCATCAGCTACAGATAATCCTTTGCAAAATGCCATTTATGCAGTAGGAGATTCTGTGGTCAATACAAATACTGGCATTGTTGTTTATATAGGAAAAAATCCATCGGCTATTGATAATGTAAATGTTTTAACTGGCACTAATTACTACTATAAAATTTATACTGCTGATAAAGCATTTAACTATTCAACAGCTGCAAGTGCATCTGCAACAACACTATCTTCTTATAGTTATTTCTATTACAATGGAACAGGCTTGTTAACAAGTTTGTCTAGTTGGGGAACCAATACAAATGGAACCGGAACAGCACCAAGTAATTTTACAAGTGCTGCTCAAATATTCACTATTGCAAATACAACTGCAGCTACTGTTGATGCACCTTGGGTTATTTCTGGTTCTGCTTCAAAAGTTGTATTAGGAGATGCTGCTTTACCGGGTATTTCATTAACTATACCTACAGCAAATTCATTTACAGGATCATTGGATATTACAGCAGCTTTATCAGGCAAAAATAGCCTTATCGTAAATGGTGGGCCATTGCCTGTTTTAAAAACAGTTGCTGGAAATCCTGATATAACAATAGCCACAAATGTAAATTCCACTTTGCCAAAAAGGTTTTATGGTAACATAGTAATCAGTTCACCATCTGCCACTGTAATTAATATGGCAGATACCTTGTTTGTTAATAATTTAACTATTAATGCTGGTTCTGTATTTTCTACAACAACAAATGCAGTATCAAATAATACAATCGCACCAGTCACCATTGCTAATGGTGGTTCAGTGATTATTAATGGAACCTTTAAAACTGGTAAAACGGCTGGTTTTGTATCATCACTTAACTTCTTATCTGGAAATGCGAACTATACACTTGGTAATAATTCAACTATTGTTTATGAAAAAGTATCAACCGCAACCACACAGAATATTAATGCTATTCAATATGCTAATTTGACCATAGCTGGAACTTCATCAAAATCTTTTGATGCAGGAACTATAAAGGTTTCAGGCGATTTTAAATTTACTACTGCAGGGGCATTAATTGTATCACCTTCAAATTTTGAATTAAATGGGGCTGCATCACAAAACTTCGACGGTATTCCAAGTCCTTATTTCTCCAACATCATATTCAGCGGCGGAGGAGAAAAGAAATTAACGAGTAATGCTACTATAGCTGGAGCAGTTTCTCTAACAGCAGGTAAGGTAAATGTTGATATGTATAACTTAACCTTATTACAAACAGCAACTATTGGTGCTGGTAGTAATAGTTCATATTTTGTGACTGGTGGTAATGCTTCGGGTAGAGTATCTGTAAGTACAGGTGCTTCAATTGATATTACAGTTCCTGTAGGTTCTCCAAACAATTATCTTCCAGTTAAACTTAGCCCTGATTCAGTATCTAGTTATTCAATCGCAGCTTTTGATGGATTAACAGTTGATGGAACGTATGGTGCTGCTTTGGTTGATGCTGCTACAAAAGCAGAATCTGTTGATGCTTATTGGGATATTTCACGAACTGTTGGTACAGGTAAAGTTAAAATTGCTGCATCTTGGCCAGCATCAATTGAAGGTGCTAATTTTAGTACAGCTACAAACACCGAAATTGGTTTGTTGCATTACTCAGGCTCTTGGGTAAACGGTGTTAATGCAATTGCAGATAATGCCATAAACGATGCTTCTGCTACTTTTTCAAGTTTTGGTCCTTTTGCTATTTCTAAAATAAATAGCTTGTTGCCTTTAACTAAGATTGATTTGCAATTAAATAAACTGAATAATGATATAAACATTATTTGGAAAACTACTGAAGAAAAAAATACTAAGTCTTTTGTTGTTGAAAGAAGTATTGATGCTATACAATTCAATTCAATAAATAATGTTGATGCAAAAGGTGGTAATTCAAACTTATATTCAATAATAGATAGAAATGTTAATGCTGCAATAGTATATTATAGAATTAAAGTTATTGATATGGATGGCAAGATAACTTACAGTAAAGTGGCTATAATGAAAATGAATGGAAAGAATAATTTTGAAGTTGTTTGTAATCCTGTAATCAACAAAGAACTAAAAATTCAAGTAAATAATATGCCTAGAGGTATCTACAAATTAGAAATTTTAAATTCATTAGGTCAAAGCGTACAAACAAATAATTTATCACTTAGCAACAGTATTTCATCACAAACTATACAACTAAGTAGTTTAATCAACTCAGGATTATATTTTGTTAGATTAACTGGACTCAATGTTAATGAAACTAAGACGGTTGTTGTAAAATAAATAGAATAGATAATTAAAAGAACTAGTAGTAAAAGAGGAATAAAAAAATGAAAAAAATATATTTAAAAATTGTTTTATCTGTTTGCTCTATGATTGCATTTTCAGATATGAATGCTCAGCAAGCTACTGGTTCTTTTATTCAGATGGATGGTGGTTTTGAGGGGCAGCTCTCTGGACAACTACCCAATACTACAAGCTCATCAGTGCCAATTGCAACTTGGGCAAGGAGCAGTGCTACAGGAAAAGTTACTGTAAGACAAATAAGTAATACAGGTGGAAGAAGTGGTAATAATTTTGTTTCTATAAATGATACAAGCACCAGCACAAGCACTAATTTACTTACGCCAAGTATGCCAAATGGTGCTATAGTTGGGGGCAATAATTATGTGATTCAATTTTATTACAGAGCAACAGATTTAACTAGTTTACCCAATACAAATATTAGTGTAGGCTTATCAAATTCAAGTGGCACTGGTGTTACTCAAAACCTATGGTCACCCAATGTTACTACTAATAATGCTGTA
>CANGOT010000304.1 GCA_947455425.1 Chitinophagaceae bacterium
ATATGTTACTCCATCAAAAGTATAATTTAAAAACTCTGTCAAGTTAAGCCCACAAGCTTGTACAGTACCAATATTTACATTAGTATTTGAAACACTTACAGAAATAGGTACTGCATTTTGTTGATGAGTTGTATTATCTACAACAGTAATGTTAGCAGTAGTTACAGTAGTATTGCAACGACTTATTTGTTGGCTAAAACTACCGTTGGTGATAGTTGTAAAATAAGTAGTACCATCAACAACTATTGTTGTATGACCATTGGTAAGAGGATTATTGCTACAATCTGTAACAGTTCCACTAATTGTAAATGTGTTTGGTTGCGGCACAGTTACAGTAATTGTTCCTGCATTATAATTTGTTGCAAAAGGACCAATTTGTGTAGAATCTACTAAGACATAATTGTTACTGCAAGGCATATTTAAATAAACCCTTCTCGTTAAAATTTTATTTGCTTGAACTATAGCATCAATAGTTGATGATTGGGCATACGTAGTAGTTGTACTATCTCCTGTAAAAGTTACATAGAAACCTGTAAGTGGATTTCCATTTTGGTCAACGAAAGTTGCTGTGTAATGAACAAAATTCTGCACACCGCAAGCTGCAACTTGTCCTAAATTAAATGTTCCTCCACCAGTTACATTTACTGTTACGGGTGTTGTGTTTTGTTTTAATGTTGTTAAATCAAAAACATCGACAGTTGCAGTACCTGTAGGTACTGTGCTACAATAAGTATGCATTATACTAAATAAACCATTGGTTACATAAGCATAATAAGATTGATTGTTAAAATGAATAGTAGCAATACCATTGGCAACAGGGTTGTTGTTGCAATCTACCATTGTGCCCTTAATGGTAACTGTAGTAGGAGTTTGGCTTGCAAGGTTTACTGTAATATTTCCTAAGTTGGTATTTTGTGTGAAAGGCCCAACAGTTGCCGTATATAAAACTGTATAAGAACCTCCACAGTAACTATTACTTTCTACCTTAACATTAATTGATTCGTTAGCAGGTATATTGCCAGTTAAAGAGCCATTGCTTGCTGTATAGCCATGTCCTCCACCGCCTCCCCAACCAGCACTGGTAATAAAGTAAACATGATAATCGTTTAATGGGTTGCCATTTTGGTCAACAAAAGTTGCAGTTAGTTGTAGTGGCCCGCCACCCCAATCACAATTCCACCAGGTAAAATGACTAACACTTCCCACATAAGTATTGCCTGTTTTTGTTGCTGTGCCTTGTTCTACCCACATACCTTTTGTTTCATCAAAAAACCACAATGGTATAGTTGCAGGTGCTTTACTTTGTGTGGCTGCAACAATTGGGAATGTAAGGGTTGCAGTTTTGCCTGTAGCTAGTTGTAAAGCTTCGCCATTGCTGCCTTGCAGCTCCACAGCCATCATTCCATAGCTTGTTAAAACCTGTTCATTATTGCTTGCATTAATACCACGCAAATCGCCAGGCATTTCTTTATAACAATTATTACTTGTTGGATCTAAGAAGTAAGCAGACACTTTTACTGTACCTGTGTAAGCTCCTCCATTTTTTAATACAATGGCATTTGCAGGAAATACAATAGAGCCTCCTGTTGCAACAGTAATTGTTCCTCCTGCACTATTAGCAAAACTGCCACTATTAGTTTTCTTTATTAACTGAATAACCACATTGTTGATTACTTTTTCTTGGGGCATGATGGTTCTGCTACCAGCAAAATAGCCTTCTTTAGTGGCTTTAATAAAACCACATTTTTCACCAAGCGTTGCTTTGGGAATAATGAAACTTCCGTTGGCATCTGTAGTTATGATAGTAGTACCAATAGTGATTTGTACGTTGTTGAGTGCAGCTCCAGTTTGGTCTGTTACCCTACCAGCAACAACGGTAGTAATTGTTTTGCCAGTTTCAAATGGTACAATAGGATCATTGTTTGCAGGTGCATCATTTTTTTTGCAACTGCTTATTGCAAAAAATAAAATTGCAATGAGTGATAGATGAAGGAACTTTTTCATTGTTGACAGTTTGATTAGAAAATTTAATTTTAGAACCTCTAACTAATAATATCCTCAAAGAAATATAAATATGTTGAAGATTCTACATAAAGACGCAAATAATTAAAAAAACGCTGCTTAATAAAAACAATATTTTTATTTTCGAACTAATGTTTAGAGTTGGATTAAATAAAAATCCCCGCTGGGCGAACCAAACAGGGATATTATAAGCAAGCAACCGAACACATTTTGCGTTTTCATATTGAAAACGATTTGCAATAATAACGATTGTTAGTTTACAAAGTTATTTTTTAGTTATTTTTTTAACGAATAAATTTAAAGTACAATACAAAATTGGTTCAATCTTTGCCAATAGGGCTTAGTTTTGACACCAAATTGAATTAACAAACTGAAACGTTTTCTGAAAATACTAAAAAGAGTATTACTTGTGATCGCAATTATAATTGCTATTTCAGCAATTGCTGTGCAAACAACAACCGTTCAAAACTGGTTGGTGGGCATTGCAACAAATAAACTTTCAAAAGAATTAGGCACCAAAGTATCTGTAGAAAGTGTTGACTTTAGTCTGTTTAATAGAGCAAATATTAATGGACTTTTTGTTGCTGACAAAAATAAAGATACAATTTTATACGCTGGCAATCTTAATGTAAGTATCACAGACTGGTTTTTCTTTAGAACCAAAGCCGATTTAAAACATATAGGTTTGGAAGATGCAGTGATAAAAATGAATCGCAAAGATTCTGTTTGGAACTATCAATTTATTATAGATCATTTTGCCTCAACAGATACAACAAAGAAGAAGAGTGGTGGCTTAGACTTGCAGTTAAAAGAGATAAATCTTAAAAATATTTCAATTACAAAAAATGATGCCTGGCGTGGAGAGTTATTAACTATCAAGTTTAACGAGGTATCAGTTTCAGCAGATAGCTTACACTTTAATAATAATAAATTATATCTTAATAAAATTGATGTGGTTGCCCCACAAGTAAATATTCAAAACTTTAAGGGAAACCGGCCTGCCAATTATATATTTCCGGTAGTTGATGACGCTCCTATTGAAAATCCTATATTATTAGTCGTAAAGAGTTTTTCAATCAAAAATGGTGAGCTAGCCATTAATCACGATTATGATAAGCCTGCTACAAATTTCGATGGGGCACATATTTTATTTTCTTCTTTGAATGCCAGTTTTAAAGACCTTAAGCTTCATGGAGACACACTTCTTGCGAAAGTTAATATAAATGCAAAAGAGAGAAGTGGTCTTGCTTTAAAGCAACTGAAAGCCAACTTAAAATGGACTCCAAGATTAATGGAGTTTAAGAATTTCGATTTGCAGTTAAATAAAAGCCATCTTACCAACTACTATGCAATGAAGTTCAAAAACTTTGATGATGATTTTGCAGATTATGAAACGAATGTGGTGATGGATGCACATTTTACTGGATCAACAATTAATAGTGATGATGTAGCTTATTTTGCACCTAGCCTAAAAACCTGGAAAAAAGAGTTATCATTAACAGGAAATTGGTATGGAACTGTAGCTGATTTCAAGATTGAAAAATTGTCAGCAAAAGAAAAAAGTAATGGAACTACTATCGCTGGAACATTTTCTATGAAAGGATTACCCAAC
>CANGOT010000305.1 GCA_947455425.1 Chitinophagaceae bacterium
AAAACATTATGGTAATCTACCACCTCACATTCTGCCAACCAAAATAATGGTTTAACAGCATCACATGCAACCCTTGCAGCATTCCAAAAATCTAATGGAACCAAATGTGCCATATCGCATCTAAAACCATCTATATTGCATTCACGAATCCAATATTGCATCGAAGTAATCATTGCTTCACGCATTGCAACAACATCAAAGTTTAAATCAATTACATCTTTCCAACCATTCTCTTCTACAAAAAATCCATTCTCATCTTTCTTATACCATTCAGGATGCTCTTTTGTCCAATGATGATCCCATCCTGTATGGTTAGCAACCCAGTCTATAATTACTTTTAATCCCAATGAATGTGCAGCTTTCACCATATGATTAAAATCCTGCAAACTACCAAACTCTTCATTAATTTTTGTATAAGAACTACAGGCATAATAACTACCTAATGATCCTTGTCGCTCTAAAATACTAATGGGCGTAATGGGCATCAACCAAATAATATCTACCCCCATATTTTTTAAACGTGGAAGATGTTTAGCAAAAGCATTAAAAGTGCCTTCGGCTGTATATTGACGAATGTTTACCTCGTATAAAACTGCTTTATTTGCCCAGTGAATTGTTGGAAAATGATTGGCCATTTTTTGTATTTTATTTTATGCAGCGAAGCAAAATGCCAGGCGTTTGCAATTTACTTTTTAATTCTGTAATCAACAGAATCTTTCACTTCAACACAACCATCCATTCCGGGAATATATGGATTCGCCACTTCTGATGTATTACTCAACCAATCTGCTCCTCTGTTTTCAAATGCCATAGGACAATGTTGCATATAAACTATTGCCTGATCGTATTTTACCACACGCAATAAATCATACATATCGCTGGTTGCCATTTGAAAAGATTTCCTTTTGTTTAATAACCCAACTTCTCCCTGCAAGCCTTTTAATTCATCTTTTAGATTTTGATTATTCATTTTTGCTGTTTCAACAATTGCAGCATCAGCTTTTAATTCTCCCAGTTTTAAACTATCACAAGCAATCATCAAAGCTTTTGCATTGGCAGCAATATTCTCAGTATCTTCTTTAATAAATGCATCTTTTAGTGCGTAATAATTGCTTAATAATATTGAAAAACTTTTATTGAAAGCTTCGCTATTAGCACTTTGTGTAAGTGCTGCCTGAGGCACATCAACTGGTTTTGGTTTCTCATCTTTATTACTGCAAGCCAACATAAACAAAGGGAAAGAGCATAATATTATCTTCTTCATATATTTTAAACTTTAAAAGCAAAAATATGGGTTTAGATATTGATGGAATCATTGATTTGAAAGCTGCTTCTCATTAATTTAACCCAGTATAAAGAATGAGCATTCTTTACATTGATACTCTGGTGCAGGTATGAAACAATAAGCTCTGCGGCTTCTTTATATTTTTTTGTTTTTGATAGTACTCTCCAACAACAGGTATCTGAATCGAATTGAGATTGACTGAATGCATTGAACCCTCCTAAACTATTTGTTTGAGAAAATGTAATAAAAGAACAAATGAATAAAACAATAGTTAATAGACCTCGCATAAATCTTAATACTATTTCTTTATTTGATGGTGATGCCCTGTGTACGAAACTTTAGCACAGCTCTATTTCCTCTATGTGGCTAACAATACTATTTTCATATTTAATGATTGTTATATGAGTAATTAATCCACTAATCTCAAACTCCTTTTCATTCCATGTATCCACCATTTTTTTGCAAAGAAATTTATCGGTTGAATTGCCTATGGTAATGTGAGGAATAAAATCTATATCCAGCTTTAAATTGTTTTTTAGTTTATCGGAATAAAGTATGTCATGCCATTTTACAATTTTGCTAAACCCTTCATCTGGAACTAAAAAAGTATGAAAATAATCACTAAAAGCATCTTTGTTAATAACTGCACAGCGAATAGTAAACCTTGTTTTTTCAAAGTATTTTGCTTTTGTTCTTACTTCATCTATGAAATCATTTTCCGATACATCAAACACAGGAAATACAAGGGTAAAATGTGGGGCAATCACATTATAATACAATGCATCGTTTTGTGAACGATAGTCCTGAATTTGTTTTAAGTCCTCTATCGATAATTGAGGGTATGCAATTACTAAGTATGCCATTATTTTTTACAGAATGTTCTTAAAAAAAGCTTGCCATTGCTATGGTTTACAAGCTAAGTTAATGACTTTATAGTCGAAAGTAAAAAATATGAATTTGTAAATTTTATGCCGATTCACTTTTTTACTAATTACATTCAGATTTTGTTGAATAATCTTTGATTCAACAAAAACAAGTTCTGTCTGCACCAGAGCAATTCTCTCTGTACGAGAACAACTCTCTCTGTACGAGAACAAATCTCTCTGTACGAGAACAATTCTCTCTGTACGAGAGCAATTCTCCCTGTACGAGAACAATTCTCTCTGTACGAGAACAATTCTCTCTGTACGAGAACAATTCCCTCTGTACGAGAACAAATCTCTCTGCACGAGAACAATTCTCTCTGCACGAGGCAAGTTCTGCCCACACGGGGCAAGTTCTGCCCACACGGGGCAAGTTCTGCCTACACGGGGCAAGTTCTGCCTACACGGGGCAAGTTCTGCCTGCACGGGGCAAGTTCTGCCTACACGAGACAAGTTTTGCCTACACTAGGCAAGTTCTGCCTGCACGAGAGCAAGTTTTGCCTACACTAGGCAAGTTCTGCCTGCACGAGAGCAAGTCTATCTCAGCAAAAAAACAGTTCACTTTATACAAATACAATTTTATCAATACCTCAGTAGAATCTAGTTTGTTGATAAATATTAAAAATATGTGCAGCTAAAAATAATATAATATTTGCCAATGCAAAAAATACAATCAGTAGCCGTTTTTTGTGGCAGCAAATCTGGCAAAAGCCCCTTATATATTGAACATGCCACCCAATTGGGTATTTTATTAGCTAAAGAAAACATCAAGTTAATTTATGGCGGAGGAAGTGTGGGAATCATGGGTGCTATTGCCGATGCCATAATGCATCATGGAGGAGAAGTGATTGGTATTATTCCACAACTACTAGTAGAATGGGAACAACAACACGATAATATTACGGAACTGATTGTAGTAGATAATATGCACACCCGAAAAAAACTGATTTATGAAAAAAGTGATGCAGTCATTATTTTACCTGGGGGCAATGGAACATTAGATGAACTGTTTGAAACCATCACCTGGAATACACTTAAAATTCATGAAATGAAAGTATTTATTTTAAATAGTAATGGATTTTATAATCACCTGATACATCACTTAGACAAAATGCATGAAGAAGGTTTTTTATATGATGATTGGAGAAGTAGAATTATTGTTTGCCATCATCCCGAAGAAATAACAAAAAACTTCATTTAGAATCAATGCATCAGAGTGCAGCGATTAATTCTGTAGCGGGTTTCTTTTTCCAAATAGAATATAGCGTTTCATATTCATCCAAAAAGCCATAATCATATAAATTATGATGGGAGAACCCATCGTTAGAAAAGAAATATAAATAAACCACATTCTGATTTTGCTGGATGCAATTCCCAGTTTCTCACCTATTGCACTGCAAACACCAAAAGCATTCAAT
>CANGOT010000306.1 GCA_947455425.1 Chitinophagaceae bacterium
AGGAAACTATAATTTAAAATTCGTTATTAATAAGCATCCAAACTTTTGAGTTAAAGTTTGCCTTGGTAATACCGGTTATTTTTTCTAACGCAAGAAAATAATTTTCATTATTTTTTTGATACTTACCACAGCTTAATAATTCTTTTACAATGGCAAACCCTTTTTCATTTTCTATTTTTTGAATTATCAAAGCATTGATTACATAATCACCATTCAAAGGATATTTTTGTTTGTCATCGAAATTTTTTTCTTCATTATATAATGTAAGCCAGTCAGCATTGGGATTTGAAGTTGCGTAATTTTTAAATTTTCTTAAAATTTCTTTCCAGGATTGTCCCCAACTACCACCATACAAATATGCAGTTCCTTCGTCTACGGGTTTGTTAATGATATTTGTGGAAATTACTTTGTGCAATCTACTATGCCATAAGTCATGAGGATCAAATGCAGTAAAGTCTGATGTAAGTGTACCATTTACAACCAAGTTAACTTTATTTTCTATGGCACTTAAACTGCTAAAGCTGTTACCATTGTATTCTGATTTGTAATCGACACCAATTAAACGCAAACATTCATTTAAATTATCACAACTATAAAATTCTGTCTGAAAATTTTCTACACCCAATTTTTTGTCATATGCACCTATCATTTTAAAATACAATTTTTCTTTTGCTGTATTTATTTTGTTTTTAAAATACACCGTAGAATTGTCTATTTTATGGTGCTTCCAGTTAATTGTGTTTTGTTTTAAAGGCGAACTGAAAAAGAAGTGTTTATTTAGTTTTTTAGCTATTATTGAAAAGCTAGCCCTTATAACTGGAGTGTCTCTATTAACCCCTACATATGTAAATTGTATTAAATAATTACTGTCCTTTAAAGGCATTACATTAGTAAGATATCCCTTGTAAAAATTATCATCTTTCATCTTTCTGCTTTTTTCTATTTCTTTCATTTCATCTAGTAATAAAGATGTTTCAAGCAAATCCTCTTGTAGCACAAATGTGTTTTCATTGTTAGGTTTGTCTTTCAATGATAGAAAATTATTTATTGATGATATCAGTTGCTCCCTAAAAAAGGTATCTCTAGGTAGGTTGATATTCTTAGGAATAATGAGTGATGGTGTTTGTGTGAATGCAAAAGTTACAAGTAATGTAAGTGTTATAATAAGCAGTATAGATTTTTGAGTCATTCGTTTTGTTTTTAAAATGTTTCTCAGTAAGTCAAAAGATGTGCCAGTAGCAATATATGCGAAACTCAGAAAGGCTGTTAGTAATGCAGCATTTATAATGTTACTATAAATTATCGAGTTTGTTAGCCATCTACAAGAATTTATTATCTGCTTATTTGCCGTTTAAATAATCAAAAAGCTATTCAAATTAAAATGTATTGTTGTAATTGTATAAAGCTACTTTAGCGAATTATAAAATTATCATAGTCAATAAACGAAACATATTAATCTATCTTTTATTTATCTTTTTTTGCTTTTCAGTAAGAGCTAATGATGTTCCTATTAAATCTATTCATACGATTCGATTTCTTCAATCAGAAAATATACCTTCCGATGATGCTAGTTTTGTTATACCATTTAGCAGGGCAGGAAATCTTATACTTTTAAAAGCTGTTGTGGATGACGTTGAAGGGAATTTTGTTTTAGATAGCGGCTGCCCAAGCTTGGTACTGAATATTACTTATTTTCGTGATTATCCTAGAACATCTGAGGCTGATGACGATAGTAAGGGAATTACTGGCGGTATTTCTAATGTAGAGCATACAAGTATTAGAAATTTTAAATTTGGTAAAAAAGAAGAGTACAATGTGTTGGCTGACTTAGTAAATCTTGGTCATATTGAAAATGCAAAGGGTGTTAAAATATTGGGCTTGATTGGCATGCACTTTATTGACGATTGTGAAATGATTATTGATCATGAAAAGAGTCTTATTTATTTTCATATTATTCAGAAAAATGAATCAAGTACATATAAAAGTAAATTGTTAACAGACACATCCAAATACAATACAATACCTTTTGATATAACAGATAATCGCATTATAGTTAAAACACAATTAGGAGAAAAAAAATTAAGATTAATTATTGATTGTGCAGCTGAGACGAATGTGCTTGATAGTAGATTGCCCAATAGTATTTTTGACAAACTATCTGTGACTGGCAGGGTGTTATTAACAGGTGTAGGTAATAAAAAAATTGAAGCACTAAAAGGAGATTTAAAGGGCTTCAAAATAGGAGGAAAAAGTATTAATTCACTTCCATTTATTGTAACCAATCTTGAAAAGACCTGTTTTTCATATAGTGGTTGTATAGATGGAGTGCTTGGATTTGATTTTCTTTCTTTACAGAAAATAGGATTTAACTTTGTCACCCATCAAATGTATTTATGGAAATAAAGAGCAACATACAATTTCATATAAAAAGGTTAATGTATACCCTTTTTGTGTTGTTATTTGCAATGTTGCAAATCAATGTTGTTGCTCAACCCAGAGAAAAGTTATACTACATTAAAGATGGTAAAATGCATATCAAACTTGGTAAAAAGCTAGATGATGCTTCAATCGAAGATTTTATAAAACAATATCAACTACAAGACCTGGCAATTAAGCAATTTATCAAAAAAAATATGTCTGACTCTATTGTAAAAAAAGGTTGGAAAATTGATATAAACAATCCTCAATACTGCAGTATTAGTAAATCATTGTTTAGTGATGATGCATTAAATGACCCATTACAACAAATTAATTTATTAAGTGAAGCCTTTTCAACAGATTCCGTAAAAGCAATCAATGTATCTCATTTTGGTATCAATATATTCAAATCAAAAAAAGGATTTGAGGTAGTGGATTCTATTGTAACTTTTGTATTGTATAAATATTATAATGCTTCAAAAGTATTATTGGCAGGCAATTTTACTAATTGTACTACTAAGCCTATTTCGATGAAAAAAAGTGCTGATGGATGGAAAGCAACAGTAAAACTTGCACCCGGTAAATATTTATATAAGTTTATTGTTGATGGGAATTGGCGATTAGATGAAAATAATAAGCTGACAGAAAATGATAATGAAGGCAATACCAATTCTGTTTATTATAAAACCAATACATCGTTTAATTTAAATGGATATACTGGAGCAAGAAACATATATGTATGTGGTAGTTTTAATAATTGGCAAGAAAACAATCTTAGAATGTTATCTACACCAACTGGCTGGTGGTTACCCGTTTATTTGCCCAATGGTACACATACATATAAATTTATTGTTGATGGAAACTGGATTACTGATCCAAACAACAAAGATGTTTATCCAAATGAATTTGGTCAGTACAATTCAGTTAAAAAGATTGGTACTCCTCGTTTATTTAAGTTACATGGACACACTAATGCTAAAGAAGTTCATTTAGTAGGTAGTTTTAATAATTGGAGAGACTATGAATTGCCCATGATAAAAACAACAGATGGCTGGCAAATAATATACACTCTTGGAGATGGTAATTATGAGTATAAATTTATTATTGATGGGCAATATGTTAATGAGGAAGGAATTGCTATAAAAAAATACGATTTTGGCTCAGTTATAATAGATAATCCTAATTATACCTTCAGGTTGAA
>CANGOT010000307.1 GCA_947455425.1 Chitinophagaceae bacterium
AAGGTTTGCAGTATTTAGTGAAGTGTACTATAATGCAGGTTGGAAAGCTTATATCGATGGAAAAGAAACGCCAATAGTAAAAACAAATTATGCGTTGCGTGGTCTAAGTATTCCTGCTGGAGAGCATAAAATTACATTCGAATTCAAACCAAGTTCATATTACAGCTCTTTAAGAATTAGCAATATTGCTAGTGCCTTAATTTGGTTGCTTTTATTTGTTTCAGGATTTTTACTTTATAACAAAAGCAGAAAAGCTTAGATATTTATAATAGATTAAAACAATAAAAAAACTCGAAGCATATGCTACGAGTTTTTTTATTGTTTATTTTTTGAATAGATTCTATCCCTCTAATTCCATTATTTTCTCAAAAAGTTCTTCGTATTGTTGATTGGCTTTTTCTATATCAAGTTTCACTGTTTTATATGCAGATTCTAATGCTGTAAATTTTGTTTTATCAGAGTAAACATCTGGATTACCCAAGTCGTTTTCAATTTGAGTTTTTTTGATATTAAGGTTAGCCAATTCTCCTTCAACTTTTTCAAAATTTCTTTTAAGTTTTTGAAGTTCTTTGCTAAACTCGTTTCTGGTTTCTTGTTTCTCGTTTTTTGAGTTAATGGATTGTTGATTGTTCTTATTCGCTTCTTGTTTTACTAGTTCAACTTTTGGGGCTTGGTTTTCAGTTTTTACCTTCTTACTTTCTCTCTCATTCCACTCCACCCACTCATTGTAAGTTCCTTTAAATTCTTTAATTAAACCATCTTCAATTTCCCAAATTTTATTGGCAGTTTTAGAAATAAAGAACCTATCGTGGCTTACTGTTAAATAAGTGCCTTCATATTTATTTAAGGCATCAGCCAATAGTTCAACACTATGCATATCAAGGTGATTCGTAGGTTCATCTAGCAATAAAAAATTACTCCTTCCAGCAATAACTTTTGCCAAAGCAACCCTTGCTTTTTCGCCTCCGCTTAATACTTTAATTTTTTTATCGGCATCATCACCACTAAATAAAAAGCCTCCTAATAAACTTCGTAATTCCAACTCATTTTTATTGCTACCACACATTTTCATTTCATCTAAAATGGTGTTGTTAAGGTTCAATGCTTCTAACTGATGTTGAGCATAAAAGCTTTCTTCTACATTATGTCCTTCAACTCTTTCCCCAGAAATTTCTTCGGTTCCGCTTACAATTCTAAGAATGGTAGACTTACCCTTTCCGTTAGCACCAATTAAAGCAATTTTATCACCTCGGTTAATTTCGGCAGTGGCACCTTTTAATATTTGTAATGCACCAAAATTTTTTGAAACATTTTTTAATTCACTAACAATTCGCCCTGGTTGTTTATCTACCCTGAAGTTAATTTTGATATTAGGTCGTTCAATTTCAGTTTGTTCAATTCGCTCTATCTTGTCTAAACGCTTTACAATACTTTGTGCAGCTGCAGCTTTGGATGCTTTTGCTTTAAAACGCTCAACAAATCTCTCTTGTTGACGAATATAATCTTGTTGATTCTCGTATGCCTTTTGCTGGAGCTCTACCCGAATAGCTTTTTCCTGTTCATAAAAGTCATAATTACCACTGTAAATATGAAGTTCTTGTTGATACAGTTCAACAACTTTATTTACCATTCTGTTTAAGAAGAACTTATCGTGGCTTACAATTACAACACTACCTTTATAGTGAATGAGGTATTTTTCAAGCCACTCAATACTTGGTAAATCAAGGTGATTGGTAGGTTCATCCAATAACAATACATCAGGTTGTTGCAAAATCATTTTTGCCAATAAAACACGCATTCTCCAGCCTCCACTAAACTCTTTATAAGGGCGTTTAATATCAGCATCTTTAAAACCAAGACCATGTAGTACTTCTTCTGTTCTATGTTCGATGGTATAACCACCAGCTACTTCCAAATCATGCAGTTTCTCGCTATATAAAAGCAAAATTTCTTCACTAGTATTAGTTTCTAATTTGGCCGTAATTTCTTCCAATTCTTTTTCAATCTTTTTGACTTCTTCAAAGGCAGACATAGCAACTTCAAGAATAGAATCATTCGTGTCAAAGCTCAATAAATCTTGATGCAAATACCCTAATGTTGTTTCCTTGCTTCTTTCTACCGAACCCTTACTAGGTGTATATTCACCAACAAGTACTTTAAACAAAGTAGACTTACCTGTGCCATTATAACCAATCAATCCAATTCGTTCTCCTGGATGGATGTGCCATGTTGCATCTTGTACTATTACTCTTGCTCCAAATTCAAAAGTTACGTTTTGTAATCCTATTAACATTTTATGGTTTAAAGTTTAGGTGAGAATTATTGTATTAACTCTCAAGAGGTATTTAATGTAGCTACTTTAAAAAAATTGAATTATTGCTTTTCCATTATATAAATAACGGAACTGCATTTCTTAATATTGAGAATTGCTTTGGCATTTGAAATCATTCCAATAAAAAAAGCCTTGAAAAAATTTTGCTTTCCAGTTTTGTATTGTTCACTTAACATTGAAACATATACGCTGTCAAACCACATTGGCTTATAAGAAACAATCTTAAATCCAAATTTTTCCATTAACATTTTCATTCCAGTAGGAGAGAAGTGATATAAGTGTCTTGGAACATCATATCCAGCCCAATATTCCTGATAAAAACTTGCATCATAACTGGTGTAATTAGGGACAGCTATTATAAGCCTTCCATTTTTATTAATGATCTTATGAAATTGATCTAAATACTCATTTAAAGTATGAATGTGTTCTAATACATGCCATAGTGTGATAGCATCAAATTTATCTGGTTCCTGATTAAATAATTCAGAAGTATCTTGGTGTTGAATATTATATTTATTCTTGGCAATATTTCTGGCATTTTCATCAGGTTCAAGAGAAGTAACGCTCCAACCAGCTTGAACCATCACATTTGAAAAAGCACCTGTCCCGGCACCAACATCTAACAAATTACCATTCTTCTGTTTGGTTATTCCAACAATTAAATTGCGTTTTGACTTTAGTGTAAGATTTCTTACCGCATGATAAATTTTACTAATAAAATCTTTATTAGTGTCACTATGAGAAATGTAATTTTCTGACTGATAATATTTGCCAATTTCATTCTGTGTGACGATGTTCTGTGTAAATCTATTTGTACAAACATTGCAAGTATAAACTTCAAAAATCTCATTACTTACTGTATAATCTTTTACTGTAAATACTTTATCCATTTTATTGCTACTACAAAATGGACATTCTTTATATATTAATCTTTCTAACATTCCCTTTATTGTGGTGCAAATATGCTTCTTATTTCAATTAACATGATTTATATATATGATTTTAAATGGTACTTTTTTTATTATGTAATAATATTCATTTGTTTTATATTTAATTAACATAATATTAATTATAGGAATGATTTAATTAATAATTTTCAGTTGTTCGGGTGCATGGTAACGATTTTTTAAATTCAGTATGCAAATATTTGAATAAAAATCGTTACCATGCACCCGAACAAAAAAGGCATTAAATCAATCCTATAATTTGACGTTATGTTAAATTGCGATGGTGGTTTAGTGTGTTACAAAACAATCCCAAGCTACACCCGAAACGTTGGAAA
>CANGOT010000308.1 GCA_947455425.1 Chitinophagaceae bacterium
AAATTAATAATAAAGAAGTTAAACTGAATTCAGAGGGTGTTGCTGAGTTCAAGGAAGTTGTCCCATCAAAATCTGGCGAGTATAGAAAGAAAGTCGAAATACAATTTACAAAACCAAACGGAGTAATTGACACTGCTAAGTTAGAAGTTGTTTATACAGTTGATGAATAAATTTCATTGTTAAAAATATAAAAGCTGTCAATGAATCAATGAACTCCATTCATATATTCACACACTTTAAAACAGAAAAGTAGTTTTACTACAATGTAGATGCGGTAATCGTTTGCGTAAATTTAAAATTCTGCAAAACGCTACAATTAGTTACATACATTTACCTTTCGCCTTGAATAAAAATCTTAAGCTATATGAGTAAAAAACAAATCATCTTCGACCTCATTCCACAACAAGGAATTCTTCCATTATACTTCAATAAAGATACAGAAGTTAGTATAGAAATTTTAAGAGCACTATATCGTGCTGGTGTAAAATCTGTAGAATATACCAATAGAGGAGAAGCTGCTTTGGTAAACTTTACTGCTATGAAAAAAGTTTGCGAAGCCGAAATGAAAGATATGTATTTAGGAGTAGGTACCATTAAAAATGCAGAGATGGCACAACAATTTATTGATGCAGGAGCAGATTATTTAATTAGTCCGGGTTTGGTAGAAAGTGTTGCTGCCATTGCCGATAAAAATGATATGCTTTGGGTGCCAGGTTGTATGACGCCTAGCGAAATCATTAAAGCCGAAACATTGGGTGCAAAGTTTATTAAACTATTTCCGGGAAATTTATTAGGACCTGATTTTATGAGTGGTATTAAAGAACTTTTTCAAGACTTGAAGTTTATGCCAACCGGAGGTGTAGATACAACAAAAGAAAACTTATCGGGTTGGTTTAAAAGTGGTGTTTGTGCTGTGGGTATGGGAAGCAAATTGGTAAGCAAACAGTTAATGGAAGCCAAAGATTATGCAGCCATTGAAAGAGATACAAAAGCCGTGATAGAAACAATAAAAGGAATTAGAGGATAAGGAAATTATTTTAAATGTTGAATTTTAAATGCTGAATCAGCTTGCCATTTAAAATTCATCATTCAACATTCAAAATAAAAAAATGAACAAAGCCATAGGAAAATATCGCTGGACGATATGTAGTCTGGTGTTTTTTGCCACCACAGTAAATTACCTCGATAGAGCTGTAATTAGTTTATTAAAACCATACATTGCTCAGGATTTTAAATGGGATAAAATAGCAGAAGCTGCTAATTATGCCAATATAGAAATAGCTTTTAAAATAGCTTATGCCTTTGGAATGCTTGGTGCAGGACGATTCATTGATAAAATGGGAACTAAAATTGGTTATGCTGTTGCTACTGCTCTATGGAGTGTTGCAGCTGTTTGCCATGCTTTAGCTACTGGTGTTGGAGGATTTAGTATTGCCAGAGTTTTTCTGGGAATTACAGAATCTGGTAATTTCCCTGCAGCAATTAAAGCTACTGCAGAATGGTTTCCTAAAAAAGAAAGAGCATTAGCTACAGGTATTTTTAATAGTGGATCAAATATTGGAGCCATCATTGCTCCGCTAACTGTTCCTTTTATTGCAACCAACTGGGGATGGCAATGGGCATTTATTTTAACTGGTGCTGTTGGCTTTATTTGGTTAATATTATGGTTTATTTTTTATGAAGTTCCAAGTAAACAAGCACGTTTATCGCAAGAAGAGTTTGATTATATTCATAGTGATAAAGATGAGGTTCAGGAAGATAACAGTCCTAAACTTTCTTGGGCTAAGTTGTTAACTTTTAAACAAACCTGGGCTTTTGCAATTGGAAAATTTTTAACCGATCCTATTTGGTGGTTCTATCTTTTCTGGCTGCCAGACTTTTTAAAGAAACAATACCATTTAACTAACGAAGGGGTAGCTTTTCCTACTGCTTTGGTGTATATTATCGCAAGTTTTGGTAGCATCTTTGGAGGTTATCTGCCTATGAAATTAATGGATACCGGAATGCCTGTTTTCAAGGCCAGAAAAACAAGTATGCTTATTTATGCTTTTTGTGTGATTCCCATTGTGTTTGCACAGTTAGCAGGAAGCGTAAATATGTGGTTGGCTGTTTTGGTAATAGGTTTTGCTGCTGCTGCTCATCAGGCCTGGAGTGCAAATATTTTTACTACTGTGAGTGATATGTTTCCTAAAAAATCAACAGCATCTGTAACAGGAATTGGAGGTTTGTTTGGAGGTCTTGGTGGAATTATGTTATCGGCTCTCGTACAAAAAAGAATGTTTGTGTATTACGAAAGCATTGGACAAATTCAAACAGCGTACTATATTATGTTCTTTATATGTGGTGCAGCTTATCTGACGGGTTGGTTATTTATGCATTTATTGGTTCCTAAAATGAAAAGAGTTGAAGCTTAAATTGAAATAGTTTTATATAAAAAGAAAAGACTTTCCATTTTGGAAAGTCTTTTCTTTTTATAACCTTTTGTGACCGCGTTAGGATTCAAACCTAAAACCTTCTGATCCGTAGTCAGATGCTCTATTCAGTTGAGCTACGCAGCCATTTCCCTTAACGGGGTGCAAATATAATGGGTTGAACTCAATATCACAAATCATAAATACTTGCAGTAGACTTTTCTACAACTCTTTTTGGCAAAATCCAGGCTAAGAATACGCCTAATTTATTAATAAATCCAGCTACTATTTCTACTTTTTTGGCAAACATTCCATCAATAATAATTTTTGCAACAGCAGCAGGCGTCATATTAAATTGCTTTGCAAGTTTTTGAGCTTTTTCTCCAGTTGCCTTTGCCCTGTTTGCAAAGTTTGTATCAGTTGCACCTGGACAAGCAGCAGATACAAATACTGAAGTATCTTTTAATTCGTAGTTCAAACCTCTGCTAAAACTTAAAACAAAAGATTTCGTTCCTGCATAAATATTTAATCCCGGAACTGATTGATATGCAGCAGCACTTGCAACGTTTACTATAAATGATTGAGGTTGCTTTTTCAACATATCTAAAAACAAATAACTTGTTTCAACTACCACATTCATGTTCACTTGCATCATAGCCTGATGTTCTGGTAAACTGTATCTATCGATGGCACCACTCAGTCCATATCCTGCATTATTAATAAGTATGTTTATGGTATAGTTATTAGCCATACACCAATCATATATTTTTTTTGAAGCATTTGTTTCTGCTAAGTCTATAGCTAAATAAGCAGTCTGTATATTATAAGTTGATGCAATATTGCTTGACACTTCTTTTAGTAAATCCTCACTTCGTGCAACCAATAAAACATTTATCTTTCTTTTGGCTAACTCTTCGGCAATAGCTTTTCCAATTCCTTTACTAGCTCCAGTTATTAATGCGTATTTCATACAATGTTTATAAAAAAGGCTAACAAATTTGTTAGCCTTTGAAAAATTAATTAATTACTTTCTTTCCTAATTTGTGATAGAAAGGGGTTTTACTATTCTCATTCTTTGGCTTGAACTTGCCAGTAATAATAGGTATATACATCACCCTTCTTCTACTTGTCTCACCAATTAGTGGAGATTGTTTTACCCTATGCCAGGTTCTTCCATCATGCAC
>CANGOT010000309.1 GCA_947455425.1 Chitinophagaceae bacterium
AAAATATCTAATGAACTTAGAGGTACTACGGATACCGAGAAGTTGAAAAACGACTGGCTTATAGTTGGTAAAGACTTTTGTATAACAGTAAATAAACAAAAATGTCTAACTGAAAGTAATTAGTATGTCTAATTATAATAATAGACCTAAAAAGAAGCGACCACAAAATATGACTACCAAAAATACACACCCCGCGAATACAAATCTTGGTGGTAATAATGTTGGAGCTCATATTACCACTCATAGCCACACATCTTTTAAAGGGGAGATATTTCAAAGTAGCTATCCACCGCCACAAATGATGGAAGAGTATGCTAAGATTCATCCTCAATTTCCAGAGCGTATTATTTCAAATTTTGAAAAGGAAAGCAATCATAGAAGATGGAGAGAAAGATTGCAAATTAGAGCTGCTGTAGGATTAGATACAAGCGGAATGATAATTGCATTTCTATGTGTATTGGCAATACTTGCGGTAGGTTGTTATTTTATGTTTCTTGGACACGCCGAAGATGGAAGATGGATAATTTGTACTGTTTGTGTGACTCTTGCTATTGCTTTTCTAACTAGAGGTAAGTCTAATGGAAATCAAAACAAGCCAAAGTAAAAAATATTTAAAGATACAATAATAAAAAATCCGCTTAAATAAGCGGATTTTTTATTATATCACCTCTTTCAATTCTATCCCATAAACATTTGCAATCCTTTTCAAATTCAAAATATGAAAGTTGCTCGCCCCCTTCTCCATTTCTAATATAGTTGTAGCATAAAGACCCGTTTTTTCTGCAACATCTTTTACAGTTAATTCTGTCATAATTCTTTGGCACTTTAGCTTTAATCCAAGTTGTTTTAAAAATTCTTTGTCTGTCATTTTATTAGGCTTTATTGATTAATTGTTTGTATGTTAAACGAGTGTTACAGTTTAATACTGCATCGTGAAATCTTTCATCTTGTGTTACTTTCTTTCTGTTGTATCTAAATGTACTTTCATTGCAATAACGGTGTAAATGTTGAGGTGAAACGCTGTGGTGGATTCCATCAATTTGTCTTTTCAGTAAGCTCCAAAACCCTTCTATTGTATTAGTCCAAGCAGCACCTCTAACATATTCCCCTTTGCTGTGATTAACTTTTACGTGTCTGTATTTTTTGTTTAATTTTTTGTACCCCTTATTTTCATCTGATACCATAATTGCACCCTCTGCAACGTTTTCTTCAACGGCTGCAATTAAACTTTCGGCTGTAGTGTTTGGAATTATTTTGGTAACAACTTTGCCACCTCTTTCTACAGCACCAAATACCATAGTTTTACCACTAACCCTTGCACTTGCATTTCTTTTGCTTTTGTGTTTATTGCTTTCAGAACCACCCACATACGTTTCATCTACTTCTACAATACCGTCCAATAATTCGGGTGCATTTTCTTTCAGCATTTCACGAATGCGGTGGTTAAGATGCCAAGCAGTTTTTTGTGTTACACCAATCCAATTAGCTAACTGTAAACTGCTAATCCCTTTGCTGTGTACTGATAAAATGTAAGTAGCCAAAAACCATTTTGTTAATGGTATTTTAGTATTCTCATAGATAGTTCCAACAGTAACGCTGAATTTGCTTCTACATTCTTTTTCTCTGCACTTAAATATTTTGCCATTAGGGAAACGGTGAACGTTAATAGAACCACAAAAAGGGCAAGCTGGTGTACCGTTCCAACGTTGTTGCTCTAAGTAAGTTCTGCACTTTTCTTCGTTGCTAAATTCATTTTGAAAATCGAATATGTTTTTGAATGTTTTCATTTTTTTGTATTATTGTATAGCAAATGTATATACATTATATATACAAAACAAATTTATTTTTGTTATTTGTATATATTTTATTTATACATTTGCACTGTGAAAAAAGATTCCCAAATATTATTAAGGCTTTCAGACCCAGAAAAGGAGGCGTTTAAGAGAGCCGCAGAAATAAGTGGCGTTGGTTTTTCAGCTTGGGCAAGACAAGTGCTAAGAGTTGCAGCAATTAAAGAGTTGCAAAATGTTGGAGAAAAAGCAGTTTTTTTAGAACCAATAAAAGAAAAGAAAGATTAATAAAAATATCCTACTTTTGTAAAAACAAAACGACCCCAACAAGTGACTTAGCCTAATGAGAGTACTCTAATGGGAAGCTAACTTGTCAGGGAATTGGGTTTAGTCATACACTTAACATCGCCATACGTTCTGTCTCGATTTAAATTATTAGCCACTTGTTTCCGCAAGTGGTTTTTTGTTTCCGTTATTAATCGTCAATATGCTTGTTTTTAATACTATTATCCAATATACTTTTACCCAAATCTGATAAATTAATTTCTCCCTTATCCATTTTTTCTTTGAGTATATATAAGTACTCGTTATCCCCACCACCTGTTCTTATAACCCTCTCTTTCTTTCCCTCTGATAAGTTTTTCAATGCTGTATAAATAATCGGCTTTTTAGTTTCAAGGCAACCGATTGTCCCTTCATTAATTTCCAACAATTCAATAATTTTTTTTGAATTAAGTGGGTATGAAATTTTACCAAGAACGTGTATGATTTTTTCAGTCATTGGTAATTTGCTATAATATGGGTCTGTAATGCTAGCAGGGGCATCACTAGCATTTTTTATTTGCGTAACTAGCGTTCGTATTGCCTTTAAATTCTTTTGCTCTAAATTCAGCTTTAAGTTTAAATTATTAATTTCTGAAATAGTGGACTGTTCCAAACTTTCTAAAAACATCTTAATAGAAGAGATTAATTCCCCTCTATCTAAAACGCCTTCGTTTATATGTTTTAAAACATTGTCCATTAATCAGTTTTCAATAATTTATACAAATGTATAGTATGAGTTTATGTTTGTATAAAAAGATTGTGCACATATATTAACATTTTATCAACACTTTATAAATTAGTGATAAATACATAAATTTGCACTATGGCAAAATCACTTAAAAAAGAAGGTGAAAAAACACCACAACAAGCATCTAATGTATTTCATAATATAATGAAAGCATCGGTTACTGTAAAGCCAAAAAAGGCTAAAACTAAAAAAGCCGAATAAAAATATTCAGCTTTCTCAATTCTATTGATTTTCAACTTTATTTATGGACGTGGTCTAACAGGTATATAGTTACCGTCTGAAGATGGCTGCGAACTACTTTAAGATGCTCCCGAACTGTCTGAAGATGCTCCCGAACCGTTTGAAGAGACCTACTACCTACTTTAAGATCAATAAAAAACCTCCAATGCTATTAAACATTGGAGGCCATTTATTAAAAACTAAAACTATAAACCAATTACACATTCTCAATTACTAAGGCACTGGCACCTCCTCCCCCATTACAAATACCTGCTGCACCAATTTTGCCATTATTTTGTTTCAGCACATTGATGAGTGTTACAATAATTCTGGCACCACTGCAACCTAATGGATGACCTAAAGAAACTGCCCCACCATTTACATTTACCTTGCTTAAATCGAAATTCATTTTTTGTGCATTTACAATACCTACAACACTAAATGCTTCATTCAATTCTACAAAATCAACATCTGTTAATTGTAAGCCGGCTTTTGCAACAGCTTTTGGTAATG
>CANGOT010000310.1 GCA_947455425.1 Chitinophagaceae bacterium
AGCAACGAATTTACGTTAAACCTTGCCAGCATTGGCATTGAAACAAACTATAAAAATATTATTGGTCGCGTGTGGCTTCAAACTGGCAATATGCTAAATATTGTTCAGGATCAAGATGCCACTGTAAACAGAGGCAGAAATACAGGCAAGGATAATTTGAAAATGTTTCGTGAAGGTGCTGCTGGTTATCACTTCAACAAATGGTATGGCATTAATGTAGAAATGGGCGTGTTTATGAGTTATATTGGTTTAGAAAGTTATGTAACCCAAGAGAATTGGTGCTATCAACGCTCAATGATTTGTGAGGCAACACCCTTTTATTTCTCTGGTGCAAGAGTGCAAATCTTTCCTTCAAAGAAATTAAAGACAGAAATCTGGTTACTGAATGGCTGGCAATCTTATAACAGTTGGAACAAAATGATCGGCTTTGGTAGTTCAACATATTATCGTCCCAATGAAAACCTGCAACTTGTTGCTAATTTCTATTTAGGTAAAGATGATAGACAAGGTTCAACAAGATTTCATCACGATAATAGTATTGTAAAACGTTATATCAATCATCCTAAATCAAAAGGAATTTCACAAGCAGCATTTTCATTAAACAATCATTATGGCTTTCAAAATGGTGCAGGCATCAAGGCATCAGAGCAGTATTTATTAGGTTTTGCATTCAGCAATCGCTTATGGTTTAATCAAAATAAAATGGCTTTTACTTTTAGAAGTGATGTAATGAATAATCCAGGATTGTATGCTGCACCTACTCCATCACCTGTAACACCGAACGATTTTACTGATGCTATTGCCAACGACCCCAAAAAAAATGTAGTAATCTACCAACAAACAGCCACATTTGATATTATGCCAAATGATTTTATGACTTTTAGGTTTGAATATTCGCATAGAAATTCGAATGTGCCTTTTTTTGCAGGGCATAGAGGAACAACTTCACCAGATGGATGGATAACAACACCAACAATAGGTTGGAGACCAGATTTAACAACATCTGATGATAGGCTAACACTTGCAATGAACTTCAGATTGTAAATGTTAGTTAGTGATTATTAATTGAAAATTAATTTATAACTCATAATTCAAAATTAAAATGAAACCTTGTTATATCATAGATGCTGTAAGAACACCCATTGGAAAATACGGAGGAAAACTAAGTAATACACGACCCGATGATTTGCTTGCTACTGCAATTAAAGCACTCATAGCTCGTAACACAAACATAGACCTTCATGCGATTGAAGATGTCATTGCTGGTGCAGCAAATCAGGCTGGCGAAGACAATAGAAATGTAGCTCGTATGGCTGCTTTACTTGCCGGCCTTCCAACAACTGTAGGTGGCAATACTGTGAACCGTTTGTGTGCAAGTGGCTTACAAAGTATTATGGATGCTGCTCGTGCTATAATGTGTGGCGAAGGCTTACTGTATATTGCTGGTGGCACAGAGAGTATGACACGTGCACCCTTTGTAACAGCCAAATCTGATGGTGCTTTTAGTAGAAAAATAGAAACCTTTGATACCACAATGGGATGGCGTTTTATTAATAAGAATTTAAGCGATTTATACTACCCGTTTACTATGGGTGAAACTGCTGAAAATGTTGCCAAACAATGGAATATTAGCAGAGAAGCACAAGATGTATTTTCATTAAATAGTCAGGAAAAATATTTTAAAGCATTAGCAGAAAACAAATGGAAGGATGAAATAATTCCTGTTGAAATTATAGAAAACAAACATGCAGTTTTATTTACTCAGGATGAGCATCCACGTGCTACAACAATAGATAAACTGGCAGCCTTAAAACCAGCATTTATAAAAGATGGAACTGTTACTGCTGGCAATAGTAGTGGTATTAACGATGGAGCATCTGCATTGTTATTAGCAAGTGAAGAAGCTGTAAAACTATTTAATCTTGAACCTATAGCTATGATTAAAAGCCTTGCCATTGCTGGTGTTGATCCATCCATCATGGGTATTGGCCCTGTGCCAGCAACTCAAAAAGCAATATTACGTGCAGGTATTACAACAAATGATTTGAGCCTTACAGAACTTAACGAAGCCTTTGCTTCTCAGTCTTTGGCTTGCATAAAAGATTTGAATTTGGATGTTTCTAAAATCAATGTAAATGGTGGCAGCATTGCATTAGGACACCCACTAGGTTGTAGCGGAGCCAGAATATCTACAACGTTGTTGCACGAAATGAAAAGAACAAAAAGCAAATATGGCTTAGCCACAATGTGTATTGGTGTTGGACAAGGTGCTGCCATTATTTACGAAGGTTTATAATCTTTTCTTTTCTGATTATTTGTTTTGTAATCATTGATTCTACTACATTTGCCTCATCAGAATGGCTCCATAGTGCAATGGATTAGCATATCAGATTTCGGCTCTGACGATGAGGGTTCGAATCCTTCTGGGGCTACTATCTTAAAGAGTTTTCATTTTATATGAAAACTCTTTTTTTATTTCAAACATTACATCTTCATGCTAATAAAAAAACTATTTACTTTGTTGGCAAACTAATTAATAATGGCTAATCATATTCTTATTATTGATGATGAAAGATCTATCAGAAATGTATTAAAAGATATACTCACCAATGAAGGTTATACTATTGATGAGGCAGCAGATGGTGAAGAAGGATTTAAAAAATTCTCGGCTCAAACTTATTCTTTAGTCATCTGCGATATTAAAATGCCTAAAATGGATGGGCTTGAGTTTCTGCAAAAAGCTACAGAAATTAATGCAGATATTCCCATCATTATCATTAGTGGTCATGGCAATATTGAAACAGCCGTTGAAGCGGTGAAGAAAGGTGCATTCGATTTTATACCTAAACCGCCCGATCTCAATCGTTTACTGATTACACTTAGAAACGCTTTAGATAAAACAGTTTTAGTAAAAGAAACAAAAACGCTGAAACGCCGTGTTAGTAAGGTGCAAGAGATGATTGGCGAAAGTGAAGCACTCCAAAAAATAAGAACAACAATTGATAAAGTTGCTCCTACCGATGCCCGTGTTTTAATCACAGGCGAAAATGGTAGTGGTAAAGAATTGGTGGCAAGATGGCTACACGAAAAAAGCAACAGAAACACAGCTCCTATTGTTGAGGTAAATTGTGCTGCTATTCCATCAGAATTAATAGAAAGTGAATTGTTTGGTCACGAAAAAGGAAGTTTCACTTCTGCTATAAAACAACGTATTGGTAAATTTGAGCAAGCCAATGGAGGCACATTGTTTTTGGATGAAATTGGAGATATGAGTCTTTCGGCTCAAGCAAAGGTTTTACGTGCCTTGCAGGAAGGGAAGATAACAAGAGTAGGCGGCGAAAAGGAAATTGCTGTGGATGTTAGAGTAGTGGCTGCTACGAATAAAGATTTGTTGAAAGAAGTGGAAGATAAGAACTTTAGACTAGACTTATATCATCGTTTAAGTGTTATTCTCATTCACGTTCCATCACTTAATAATCGAAGAGACGATATACCGCTATTGGTTGATAAATTTATAGTTGATATTGCAGAAGATTATGGACAGGCTGCTAAACAAATTGATAAAGCTGCTATTACAGCTTTACAAAAGC
>CANGOT010000311.1 GCA_947455425.1 Chitinophagaceae bacterium
CCATAAGGAACTTGCACAACTACTTCATCTAAATCATCATTTGATGACATCATTTTTACATCAATAATGTTGGATTCCTTAATAATAATTTTTTGACTTTGAAGTCCAACGCCTAAAAAAGATAAGCAAGTTACTTTTTCATTTACAGTTATAGAGTAAATACCTTGCATGTTAGTTGTAACACCCTTATTGCTATTGCACGGCCTAACTATAGCACCTGCAATTGCTGCACCTTTTTCATCAGTTACTTTTCCAGTAATTGTTCTTTCTGTTTTGTTAGTAGCAAAACAAAACAGGCTTATGGCAAGTATGCCAAGCATTGATTTAATTGATTTCATAATATTAATTTTTAGTGTGAATGATTATTGAATTATTATTTTTTCAGTAACTTGTTTTTGTGTTTTTTCATTGAGTATTCTAATGAAATAAGTACCTGTGGTAACAGTTGATGGAAGTTGAAAATCTGTAGTTTGATGATTTGTATTTGTAACGATTGCTTTAACAACTAATAGCTTTGATTGGACATCAAAAAAGTGTAAAGCATATTCACCAACATCTTTTATAGTAATGTGTATGATGTCATTTTTTCTTGCAGGATTTGGGTAGACTTTTATAGATTCTTTATTGAATATTTTTTGAACTACTTTGATAGTTGTGTCTTTGATAGATGGAGCTATCTTTTTTCTTGATACAGAAATCATTCCGCCCATACTATAACAACGTATTTTTTCATTTGGGGCAATTAAGATAACTTCTTTCAGCTCTGTTTTACTTTCTTTCAAAACAATATTTAAATCTCCTTTGAAATCCTTAGGGTTAATTTCAATTTCTTTCGATTCAAAACCAATGGAGGAAATCACTAGAACTAGTTTATGGAGCGGGGCAAGTTTTTTTATTTCAAACGAACCATAGGCATCAGATAAAGTTCCAATCTTTGTTCCTTTTAAAATAATACTAGCACCTGCAATTACTTCATTTTTTTCATTAATAATTTTACCTTGTATTTTATTTGAAACTTCTGCAATCAATCCATCTAATACTTCTGGAATCGATTTTACATCTGTTTTTTTTAGTTCCTTTGCTGAAATAGAACGCACACCTCCCACAACTATGGGGTTTTTAGCAGTACTAATAGGAACTTGCACAGGCACTTCTTTCATCTCTTTTAGTGGCAATACTGTATCCCCCATAACGTTTATCTTTATCGTATCAACTTTTGCTTCTCCTTTTATTGGTGAAATATCCCCTTTTGTTGTAATCCTTTCTACATAAGGCTTTCCAATAACTTTTCCTTTTAATGTTCTTTGTTGAGCGAATGTTTTTGTGCCAATAATTAGCCCAAGTATACTTGCTAAAAAATAATTCCATTTACTTGGTTTTTGTTGCGGTTCAATGAATGGCCTTTGTAATTGATCATTGTTAAATCTGCCACAAGTTTTACCTGTTGTAGTTTTAAAATATTCTAAAACTTGGCGATCACTCATAATGCTAAAGTCAACAACAATTTTATTGCAGCTTTCGCAATGTCTGCCCTTGTCTTGGGGTGTCATAGCATCCCAGTTTTCGTGACATGGTTCTGGAATGTGAAATATTATAGGTGTTTTCATAAACTTAATTTTTAATGGTTAATGACAAATTGTTAATGATTAGTTTCAACTATAAACTGTAAACTATAAACTAACTGATGCACTCATTTTATTTTTTACATAAAGCTTTTCAAAAAAATATATCTTTATTTTTTAAATGATACCACTAAGACATATACAAACCATATCAACAGATGAAGAATTGTTGCAGGATTTTCAAGAGAAAAACAATCAGCAATCCTTAGCCACACTGTATTTGAGGTATGCTCACTTAGTATATGGGGTGTGTATGAAATACTTTAAAGATGGAGAGGCTAGTAAGGATGCTTCTATGGAAATATATCAGGAAATAAGAATTAAACTGACTGCTCATCAGGTAGATAATTTTAAAGGATGGTTATATGTAGTTGCAAAAAATTATTGTTTGATGCAGTTACGAAAAAGAAATAAAAATATCGTTGTAGAATTTGATAACAGTGGTTTTGTGCAATCTGAAGATTTTTCGCATCTTGACGCTGTGTTGGAAAAAGAGAACGATTTTAAAAAGCTTGAAACTTGTATAGATCAGCTAAATGAAGAGCAGAATAAAGTGATTCAATTATTTTACCTGCAACAAAAGTGTTATAATGATATAGTTGATACAACCGGAATGGATTGGAATAAAGTAAGAAGCTTAGTGCAAAATGGTAGAAGGAATTTAAAAATTTGTATGGAAAAAAATGGATGATAAAAAAGGACATATAATTTATAGTAAAGCACAAATAGAAAATTATTTGCAAGGGAAAATGTCTAAAGAAGAGATGCATTCTCTAGAAAGAGCTTCTTTACAAGATCCTTTTTTAGCAGATGCTATTGAGGGCTTTCGTTATGCCGATGTTAATACCACAGAAAAAGATTTAACTGCTATTGAAGCAGAAATTCTTGCTGATAAACAAAATGCCAAAGTTTTTACGATGGCTACAAAAAAGAATGGATGGCTAAGAATGGCTGTTGCGGCAGTGTTATTTATTGGTGCAGGCTTTATAGCTATTTTACTCATGAATAAAACGAATAAAAAGAGCATAGATACAATTGTAAGTAATGAAAAGGTAATGGCTCCTGTAGAAAGTCATGATACTAATATTATTGATAAGGATCATCGTGTTATTCCATCTGAAGTGACAGTATCCGCTAGTAAAGAGAATGCAGTGCACCAACCATCAAAAGAATCAGAAATATTGCATGAATCAGTTGCACTAAAAGATGATTATGTTTTGCCAGATACTTCTACACCATTACAACAACAATCTGTTGCTGTTGGCACTATTTCTTTTAATCAAAATAATGCTAGTAATAAAACTGCTGGGGCTAGTGCTACAAATAACTTCTCTAATTATATTGCTGCTAATAACGATAAAAAGGATAATAACTTACGACAAATTGCAGATAGAAATAAAGAAATATTTGTTACAAATAGTAGTAATAATAATGCCACTGGAGGGACTTACACTAATGCAAGCTACGAAAACGCTAAAGACAATGTTGTTGTATTACCAACCATTACAATGAAAAATGATAGTAGCTTTAATAAAATACCCGTTACTGCCTATGCAAGTAAAAAAACTCTTGCAAAACCTATAGCATATAAGTTTACTAAAGAAGATAGTTTAATGGTGCCTGTGAATGGATGGACTGCTTTTAACGAATACTTGCAACATCATAGTAAAAGAACTATCAGTTACGATACGGCTTATTCACCAGTTACAATTACTGATATGAAAACTGGAGCAGAGATTGTTGGACTTGAGTTTGATGTTGACAAATTTGGAACTCCCGATAAAATTAAAGTTACAAAATCTGTTGACCCGGAAACAGATGCTAAAGCAATTGAATTACTGAAAAATGGGCCTAAATGGACTAACAGAAATAAAAACCAAAAAGGAAAAGTCTCAATAAAGTTTTAGGCTTTATTCTTACCAAGTACTGGTTTTCTAACTCTTGATTTATTAAATA
>CANGOT010000312.1 GCA_947455425.1 Chitinophagaceae bacterium
GTTGCCACTTAAAAAATATTTGCCGTATGGTAGGGGTGAGGTAGCATATGGATTTATAATCATTGATTTTGATGATGATTGTGTAGATGGGCCATACTTATAATAATTGTTTTGAATATTATAATTTCCTCCTTCACCTCCATTGGTATTATAAGCCCCCCAATTGTAAAGTACATTGTTACTAAACAAACAATTTTCTTTTCCTGCAGTAGTTCCTCCATCTAAATTTCTACTTCCATCAAACCTGCAAACCCTACCTTGACAATGAGCTAAAAGGTTGTGATGAAATGAGGCACTTCTTCCACCCCAAATGCCTCCATAACCATGGTGTTCATAATCTGCATCTCCGGTTTCAAAATGGTACGAATAATTTAATGGTTCACTAATCATGCACCATTGAATAGTGGTGCTATCTCCTTGGTAAACGCTACAAGCTTCATCATCGCTCCAGCTCATAGTGCAATGATCGATCATTATATTTTTTCTTCCGGTGCTGCTAAAAGCATCATCGCCACCACTGCCATTAACCATTCCTAAATTTTGATTTTTATCGCCCAATCTAAAACGCAGGTATCTTACAACAACATTATCTCCACCAATACTCACATTATGGTCGGCAAAACAAATTCCATCACCAGGGGCTGTTTGACCAGCAATGGTCGTATTTTTTTTAATACTCAGATTTGATAGTAAATGGATGGTTCCAGATACTTTAAACACAATAGTTTTATAAGTACCTGCCAGTGCTATTCCATAACGCAAAGTTCCGAAAGAACCATCATCTGCCAGACTGGTAACATAGTAAACAGTTGTAGGAACGGAGGTGGTTCCTCTTCCACCTTTTGTATATTTTCCAGCACCTTCTGCAGTAGGAAAAGCAAGTTGTTGAGCCGTTATTGTAGTAAATATTACAGTACTTAAAAGAATGGTAGCAATGTATTTCATGCCGTAAAAATAACAACAGTTTTAATACTGATTTGTTTTTAGCATCACTAAAGTACAGGCAACGATTGCACTGATGTTATGCTTACTGGTAAGCTCAATTAATTCATCGTTTTCGGTACCCGGATTATAAATAATTCTCTCAGGTTTTAGTGAAAGTATATAATCGTAATAGTCTTTCTGGTATTTTGGACTGAGGTATAATGTTATAGTATGAACATTTGTTAATGCTGGTTGGCCCACCAATATCTCAACATCGCCAATTTTTCCTTTTTTATTTCCAAGAGCAAATACTTTGTGTTGATATGCTGTAAGTAGTTTTACAGCCATATTACTGTATCTTTCTGTATTTTCTGATGCTCCAATAACTAAAGTTGTTTTATTCATATGATAATTTGTGATGATATTTTTTATGAAGTAAAAGTATAAAGGTAAATAGTAGTAGCTTGTTTTAAGTATTCTTTTAAAACTTTTAATTCAGTTACAGTAAATAAACAGGATAGTAGAAGGATATATAAATACAGTGTTCATTACAGAATATTGAATGTGATTTTTTGTAATAACACAACTATTTTCTCTAAACAATAAAAATTATTCTATTAAAATAAAAAAAGCCTTGGTCATCAAACAACAATTCCCCTATTTTTGCCGCCCAAACGGAGGGTATAGCTCAGTAGGTTAGAGCGACAGTTTGTGGCACTGTAGGTCGTGGGTTCGAGACCCATTACTCTCCCTTAAAAATTCCTCTTCATTGAAGAGGAATTTTTGTTTTATGTATTATTGAATAAATAATCACCCAAATGAATAAGTGTTTTATACTGTTACCATTTATAGCTGCTTTTATAGGTTGGCTTGCTAATGGAATTTTGTTGAGATTATTATTTCATCCCATCCTTCCTAAAAAAATATTCAGCTTTACCATTCAGGGTATATTGCCTAAATATCAACATCAAATTGCACAAGAAATAGGTAGATTGGTAAGTAAGGAATTCTTTTCCTTTAAAGAGATTGAAGATAAAATAGCACATCCCGATAATATTAAGAAAATAATGCCTTTGGTGGAAGTGCATATTGATGAATTTTTACGTCATAAAATAACGGCTGCAATGCCTATGTTAAGTATGTTTATTGGCGATAAAACTATTGCTCAGTTGAAAGAAGTATTCATGAAAGAATTGGAGGTTTTATTTCCAGAATTACTGAAAGGATATCTGAACAACTTGCAAAAAGACATTGATTTGGAACAAATAGTAACCGATAAACTTTCTATCTTCTCTTTATACAAATTAGAACAAACATTTACCACATCAATGCCTAAACTGCAAAGTCAGTTTAAACTTGTGGGTGCTGCTGTTGGGTTTAGTATTGGACTGATACAATTGCTATTAATGTTTTTGCTTAAATAAGCCACACTACCTATTCTTTTTTCCCTTTATTTCGCCGCCCTTATTTATTGTTTATGTTAGAATATGCATCGCAGATTGCAGCTAGTTTGCAAATTAAATTTTCGCAGGTAGAAACTGTTTTAAACCTTTTGGCAGAAGGCTCTACTATACCATTTATTGCCCGTTATAGAAAAGATAAAACAGGTTCTTTGGATGAGTTGCAAATTCAAAAAATTCAAGACGAGGCAAAAGCATTAAAAGACTTAAACGATAGAAAACTTGCTATAGAAAAGTCTATTGCCGAGCAAGGTAAAATGACAGATGATTTGCAAGCTAAATTAAATGCTGCAACAACACTATCTCAGTTAGAAGATATTTATTTACCTTATAAACCTAAACGTAGAACCAAAGCACAGATAGCTCGTGAAAACGGCATAGAACCTTTGTCGTTACTTGTGTTGCAACAAACAACCACCGACTTAAATATTGAAGCCACTAAATACATGAACGAAGTTTATAAAACTACCGATGAAGTATTACAAGGTGCCAGGGATATTATTGCCGAAATGGTGAATGAAGATGCCACCGTGAGGGCAAAAATCAGAAAGCTTTTTGAAACAGAAGCACACATTAAAAGTACTGTTCTAACAGGCAAAGAAGAAGAAGGAGTGAAGTATAAAGATTACTTCGAATCTAGTCAGCTTATCAGCAATATACCATCGCATAGAACACTAGCAATTCTTCGTGGATTTTTAGAAGGATTTTTAAGAATGAGTATTGAGCCAGATGAAGAAACAGCTTTAGCAATGATTGAAGATATTTATATCACGGCTTCTTTAAACGAAAGTGTTACACAGGTTAAAAAAGCCATTAAAGAGTCGTATAAAAGATTGTTGCAGCCTAGTCTGGAAACCGAGTTTAGAAGCTTGCTTAAAACAAAAGCCGATGAAGATGCCATTGCTGTATTTGCAGAGAATCTAAAACAATTATTATTAAGCTCTCCTTTAGGTAGTAAAAGAATTTTAGCTATTGATCCTGGTTATAGAACGGGTTGTAAAGTAGTTTGTATAGATGAACAAGGAAATCTTTTACACAACGATTTAATTTATATTCACGAAAACAATAAAATTCAGCATAGCGAATATTTAATAAAAGATTTAGTACAGAAATACGCCATACAGGTTTTTGCAATTGGCGATGGAACTGCTGGCAGAGAAACAGAAATGTTTATTAAAAAACTTAACCTA
>CANGOT010000313.1 GCA_947455425.1 Chitinophagaceae bacterium
ATTAATAATAGTATTCCAATGCTTTTTATTCATGTGATAACCTGGTAAAATATAAATATTATCAGCTCTTAATTCTTCTGCTAAATCTGGGTCGCATTTTACATTAAAACGCAAAGGCGTTTCATCAATGGCAATCAGCAAAAACATTTTACCATTGGTTTTATAAACAATAGTATCAGGACCAAAGGGTTGACTTTCCTCAACGTTTCCAAGGCTTAGAGCAAATTTATGTAGTTCCTCTATATTCATTTTCTAAAAATAATAATCACTAAAAAATTCTAAACACTATTTTAAATACTTTAAAATCTCCTCACTATCTGGTGTAACCTTACTAGGGAAGTATGCCAATATTTTTCCATTTTCATCTAACAAAAACTTATTAAAATTCCATTTTATTTCAGCATCTAACACACCATTTTGTTCTTTGCTGCAAAGCCATTTATAAATTGATGCAGTGTTTTCTCCTTTTACATCAACTTTTGTAGTTAAAGGAAACGTAACACCATAACGACTTTTGCAAAATTCTTTAATACTAGTTTCTGTGCCCGGTTCTTGACCACCAAATTGATTACAAGGAAAGCCTACAATTACTAGTTTGTCTTTATGTTGCTCATACAATTTTTGTAAACCTTCGTACTGAGGGGTATATCCACACTCAGAGGCTGTATTTACAATTAATATTTTTTTGCCTTTAAAAGAAGCAAAATCAATCTCAGTTCCGTTAATACTTTTTACTTTGAATTGATGCACAGTGTTTGAGGGTTTAATAAATGTGAAGGATGCTAATCCAATAACTGCAAGCGATAGAATAATTGTTTTCATATTTTTTGTATTTAATTTATTTATTGTTTTTCGTAGCAACCAATATCTGGAAGTCCTGTATTTCTTGGCTTTCCATCTAAATCAATAGATGTAGCAGATACAGCACCAGCATCAATACATGGTGAACCATCTTTTAACCTGAAATTATAAAAATGATTGCCAGTGTTAATACTATCAAACAAAGGACTTACATTCGGCAAAGAGGCATTTGGTGTAAATGGTAATACGCTTTTTTGCTTATATAAAACATTACCTATGGTTATATTAAAACCAACATTGGGTAATTGCAGCGTAGCAATTTCATCATCAACAAAACCGCCTTCGCCATAAATAATCGAGTTGTTTAAAATAACATTTAAAGAATTTGAAACCGTTTGATCACTATTTGTATTGCTTAATGTTAGTAAGGAATTTTTGTGAGATAGATAGTCGTTGCTAAGGCTCACAAAAGTGCAATGATTAAATTTGTAAGTTCCACCAGAAAGAGCATACAAACCATATCCAACATTACTAATTAAACAATTGGTTGCATTAACAGAAGAGTTTGCACAAAGTATAGCTCTATCATAAATATTATCTAGTATACATTGGTTTAAAGTTACTTTGGCAAAGCTATTAACTGAGGGGGCTTCTGCAACAATACCTTGATAGGCATTTTTAAGAACACAATACTCAAGCACGTTATCCTTGCTGGTATTGCTAAAATAAATGCCTGGCCATCCACCTGGATAATTTTTGTAGGGGTCATCAATTCTTATTCCCTGAAAAACAATTCGGGCATTGGTATCACCCATTGCTCTTAAAGTACCATAAATGTTTATAGGAGCGTTGGGATGAACGTAAAGATTTGTGCCCTCAGGTATGGTAAGGGTTTTCTTTTCATTAACGGTTAGGCTACCCAAAATAACAATTGGTAAATCATTTGTTAAACTGCTATCACTAGTAACAACAACATTTTTCATGAACCTTGCATTCTTTCCATAAGCTTGCAATTGAATCCATTTTGTGTTGCCATTAAATTGTATTTGAATACTATCACGCACTAAAAAAGGAAGGTTAGCAGTATTAGGGTTTATTTTAACTGTTGTAAATAAATATAAGCTATCATTGGCTTCTATCTCAATATCAGTAAAGCTTGTTCCAGAAACACCATCAACGTTTAATTTGTAATAAGAAGCTGTGCCACCCATTAATTGCAATGAACTGATTTTTAGTTTTTGGTCGTTGCTATTAAATATTTTTAAGTATTGCGTTGTTGAGCCCAGTGTGGTAAACACGGTATCGAAATGCAAAGTGTCTTCCGATAATCTTAAGTATGCATCCTTGCTAGTAATAAAGGAATCTTTATTGCAGGATGCAATCAACAACACAAGAAAACAACATATAAAACTAAATGGAACTATTTTTTTCATTGCACCAAATGTAAGGAGTAAATGCAGATAATATTATTTTACTTAAACTGTGCAAGCAACACAGGCAATGCTTAATTTGGTATTGATGGTTTGCAACATCATACTGCCACAAGCTTCAAGTGTTGCACCAGTTGTTACAACGTCATCTACCAATAAAATATGTTTGTTTTCAATTGCGGATGGATTCATAACTGCAAAAACCCCATCCATATTTTGCCAACGATTAATTCTGTTTTCATGCGTTTGTGTTTCAGTAAAAACAGTTCTAACTACAGCATCTTTTAGAATAGGTTTTTGCCAAACTTTTGCAATCCCTTCGCAAATAACCATCGACTGATTATAACCACGTTTAAATTCTTTCTTAGTATTTAAAGGCAACGGAATTAATGCTTCTACGTCATTAAACCTATTTGATTGCATGAGTTGATAGCCAATTAATTTACCAAGATACACACCTACTTCTCTGTTACTTTTATATTTTAATTGCACCAATAAATGTTGCATTAAAGAATCTTTGGTGAAGTAAAATCCAGCTGCCGCATGTTCAATTTTCATTCTACCATAAAATATTTTTTCTATGGGATTATCGGTACTGCTAAAGAAGTTTGTTGATGGTAATTCTGTTAAACATCTTGCACAAATTAAATCGTCATCATTCAACACATCTGTAGCACAACCTAAACAATTGTGAGGAAATAATAAATGAGAAATACTGCTTGATATGTTTGAAATTAAATTTTTCACTCGTCAATTTTAGAAATTAATCTGCACTTAAAAAAATATTTTGGAACATTGCATGGATTGATTCATTAACAATTATACAATGTCGCATATTAAACTTTCAAAAATAAGCACCAAAGCTCCCAAGAGTTTTGATAAGGAAAAAACAAAAGCTAAAACAGCAAAAATTTTAGATGAATTAGATGATTTGCAAAACCTGCTTTTTGCCGAAAATAAACACAGTGTTTTAGTTGTCATTCAAGGAATGGATGCCAGTGGAAAAGATGGCGTAGTAAGAAATGTTTTCGGACATTTAAACCCACAAGGTGTGTTGGTAAAAAGTTTTAAAGCACCAACAGCTGAAGAATTATCGCATGATTTTTTATGGCGTATTCATCAACACGCACCAGCAAAAGGCGTAATACAAATTTTTAACAGAAGTCATTACGAAGACATCTTAATTACGCGTGTTCATAAATGGTGCAACGATGATACTGCAAAGCTAAGAATGAGTGCTATCAATGATTTTGAAGAATTATTAGAAAAACATAATCATACACATATCTTGAAATTCTACTTACATATTTCACAAGAAGAACAAGATGAAAGATTGCAGG
>CANGOT010000314.1 GCA_947455425.1 Chitinophagaceae bacterium
AGGTATCAGTTCTCCAGCTTTAACAAATTATAGCTTTACTGATACAGTGTTTAATGGTTTATTAAGTACTGCTACTTGTGTTACTCCTACATTAGGTACTATCAGCGGTGTATCTTGCTTACCTTATGGTACTGCCGCAAATGTTACTTATACTATAGATTCAATTCCTGGTGCTACTTGCACATGGACAGTTCCAACTGGTGTTAAAATTGTATCTGGTCAAGGTACAAAAACATTAGTAGTAAAACCATTATTGTATAGCACAGCTATCAATGGTAATCTTACAGTTGTGGTTACAAATTCTTGTGGTGCAAGTGCTTCTGCTACTTTAGCAATTAAGAAAATTGGTTCTTTAGGTACCATTGCTAGTGTTACAGGTTCTGCTGATCCTTGTACTGGTATTGGTGCTGGTAATTCTTTACCTTATACTTCAAGAAGTTCAACTAACGCAACTGGCTATGCTTGGAGTAGTGTTGGTGGTACTGTAGTCTCTAATTTAGACACAACTGCTTCTATTAGATTTAACCATATTACTGCTGGTTCTGTAACAGTTAGACCTTATGGTGTTTGTGGTACAGATACTACTTGGGGTGTTGCAAAAACTTTAGTAGTTAAAACTGTATTACCTGGTGCAACTGGTATTACTGGTTCTTCAGATGCTTGTGCTGGGATTGGTGTTGGTAATTCAGTTTCTTATACTGCTCTTACTTCAACTAATGCTTCAGTTTATACATGGTCTTCTACAAATACAGGTATTTCCTTCCCTAATGGACAAGGAACACAAAATGTTTCTGTTAACTTCCCAGATAATTTCACAGCTGGAGTTTTAGCTGTTAAAGCTGGTAGAGTTTGTGGTACAGATACTTTCTATACTGCTAACAAAACTTTAACATTAAAAACTTTATTACCTGTTAAACCAAGTGCAATTACTGCAAGTACTAACTTAGATCCTTGTACTAAATTAGGTTCTAGCGAAACTTATTCAGTAGCTGCAACAGCTAATTCAACTGGATATTTATGGACAGCAACTGGTACTGGTGCTAGTGTTTCTTCAACTGGCACTGTAAATGGTGTAGTTGATTTCACAAGTGCTTTCCGTGCTGGTTCTGTAGCCGTTAAAGCTCAAAGAGTTTGTGGTACAACTACATTCTCTAGTGCTCCATTAAGTGCTACTTTAAAAGTTGCTTTACCTACTACTCCAGTAGCAAGTGTTAGTAACTATTTAACTCCTTGTAGAAATGCAACAAACGTTTATAAAGTTTCTTCAACTAATGCAACTTCTTACAACTGGTCAGTTGCAACTGGATTAACATTAACTCCATCTACTGTTGATTCTGCAACAGTTACTACTGGTGCAACTTTCACCAAAGCAAACATTACAGTTGCTGCGGTAAGAGCTTGTGGTACTGCAAACATTACTACTGCTGGTAAAATCATTGCATTGGTTCGCCCTGCAACTGGTTGTGCTCCTGGCAGTAAAGCTGTTGAAGCTAATGTTGCTAACAACTTAGTAGATGAAAACAATGCTGCTTTAGTTTATCCTAACCCTTCAAAAGGAGGATTTACTGTAACAGTAAAAAATCAAAGCAAATCAACTATGGCAACAATTCAAATCGTTAATTTGTATGGTCAAGTTATCAGAACTTACAATGCAACTAACAACAATGGATTTATTAACTATAGAATTGAAGATGCTAAATTAAATACAGGTTTATACTTAGTGAAATACACAGTTGGTGAAACAACTGGTTCAATAAAATTAAGTATCAATAACTAGTTTTTGTTCTAGTTTCTCATATCCGTTTTTTTTGTAGTGATAGACCACCCTTAATTGGGTGGTCTATTTTTTTGCATACTATGTTAACAAATTGCAAACTTTAAGTATCATTAAAATAAAAAATGTTTTACAGATTAATTTCGTACTCTAATTTTTTTTCAGATGAAATCTACTTTATTACTCGCATCTATATTTTTTTTAACATTACATGTAAAAGCTCAAAAAATTGATACAACAACAAGTTTTGACTGGGATACTACAGCTCATCAATTTATATACAGTGCTCAACAAATTTTTAATTATAATGCTGCCTGTTATTTAACAAGATACACCTACAGTTTTTGGGATTCAGCAGCTAATGATTACATAAAATATTACAGAAGTACAAATAATTTGCTTGGTAATAATGCCACATCACAAACGCTTGTTCAGTTATGGGATGATGGAAATAAAAAATGGGATAATTACCAAAAAGGAATTTTTACCTATACTTTAAATCCAACTTTACCATCATCAGTTTTATATCAAAATTGGGTATCAACAAATAGCTCATGGATTAATAGTAGGAAATATACCTACACTTATGATGCAAGTGGCAATACAACAAGTATTATTACTCAACAATGGAACATATCCAACTCAAGTTGGAATAACTTATTTCAAGATCAATATGCATATACACCAGCCAACAAAGTTTCGAGTTTCTTACAACAAAATTGGGACGTGACTAATAATAATTGGATTAACTTTAACTTAGTTAATTACACATATAATGCTTCAAATAATTTAATAGTAGATTCTGGTGAAAAATGGAATAACGTTTCCTCGAATTGGGTCAGTACTTATAAAAGTCAATATCTCTATAACAATAACTTTTTAACCACTTGGAACTATAATGTTTGGGATACAACAAGTCAAACTTATCTGCCAAATCAACAATACATATACACAAATAATTTAGTTGGCAACCCAGTTGAAATACTCACTTTAAATTGGAACGAAATTAAGATTGGTTGGGATACCGCTTCTAAAGATGTGAATCACTATAATGGCTGTATATTACCACTTAATTTGATTTCATTTAATGCAATTGGAAACAATGAAAAAGTAAACTTATGTTGGCAAACAACTAACGAAATAAATGTTGATTATTTTAATGTTCAGAAATTAGCCAATTCATCAGCAACTAATAACAATAATGACTTTATTAATATTGGTCAATTACCAGCAAAAAAAATTTCTAGTAGTTACTTGTATCAAGATGATTTAATGAGTATTGATAAATCTATAACATCATTTTCTTACAGGCTAGAAATAGTGGATAAAAATGGAGATAAAACATATTCAGAGATTAAACAAATTTCAAATAAAGCCATGAAAGAATTATATAGTGTATATCCGAATCCATCTTCCAGCTACATCAATATTCAAGGTAATGATATCAAAGAAGTTTCGATTAAGGATTTTGCAGGCAAAATACTAATAAATAACAGGTATAAGAATGCTTTATCTCAAATACATCTGCCAATAGTATCGTTAAAATTGGGGGTTTATTTTTTACAAATAATAAACAACAATGGAGCAATGCATATTGAAAAAATTCTTGTACAATAATCTATTGAAAATTATTAAATTTATTATTAATCTAGTGAATCTGAAAATTTAATATAGTTAGTCCAAATTAGCATAATAGCCGATGGAAGAATAATAAAATTGCAAAAGTTGCTAACCTTCCAAAACTTTAGTGTTTGTTGATTTGGTGCCTCGTGCATATCATAAATACTATACCACC
>CANGOT010000315.1 GCA_947455425.1 Chitinophagaceae bacterium
CCAAAAGTATCAAAATGCATTGCAATAATATTATTGCATTCTATAAAATTACTAGCAGTTAAAGCATCTTTTGCGTCCATTGTAAAGTTGTCGCCAATTGGTAAAAATGCAGTATCCAGTTTGCACCAGTGTGGTATCAGTTTCATGTCGAGTGTTAGAGCAGTATCACCACTATAGTAAAAATTGTTTTCTTGATTCATCACAAGAAAACCCATTGGATTGCCACCATAAGATCCATCTGGCATACTGCTGCTATGTTGTGCTACAACACATTTCACTATTCCAAAGTCGAACTGCCATTTACCACCAGTGTTCATGGGATGTGTGTTTGCAATGCCTTGTTTATTGAGCCATTCATGAATTTCCCAGCTACAGATAACTTTTGCATTAGTACGTTTGGCAATAGCAACTGTGTCTGCAATATGATCTGCATGCCCGTGTGTTTGAAGAATATAATCTGTATCAATGCTATTGATATCAATATTTTTTGCAAGTTCGTTAAAACTGATAAAGGGGTCGAACAATATTTTTTTTCCATTCGTTTGAACTAAAAAACAAGCATGTCCATAATAAGTAATTTGCATTTTTTTTCTTTTTTAATGATATTAGGTTTTAAAAAAGGTTGCCACAAATGACAACCTTTTTTAAAGTCAAAAACAATTCTATAAATAGTGACTGGTTTAAAAATGAACTATCCTTTAGCAAATTTAATTTCCATGGTTTTATATTCACCTTTACCATCAGGAGTTGGTGCATACATTACCATTGTTTGACTTCTTTCATCTACCATGGTAAAAACTTCACGAACATCAGTTTCCTTGCCAGTCGTAGGGTCTACACATTTACCCCTAAACGTAATGCTCTTTGTTTTCTCATCCCAAATTCCTTTCAGCACCATGACACCAGTTCCCATATTATCAATCCAGGTACTAATAAAAGTTCTAAGAGTATTATCGTATGCTAAAATACTCATTCCCTCAAAAGGCATTCCCATAAATTCACCTCTAAATTCCGATGTTTGATAACGCCCTCCCATGATCATTTTATTTACGGCACTACATTTACTTCTCATGGGTGTTGCATCGGGAGCCATCCAGTGTGTAACTTCTCCAGACCAATCACCATCGCTCATTGCAATCATTTTATGTATATCATTCGGTGTCATATACAATTGCCAGGCTTGCATCATTTCCTCCTGAGTAGTAGATTTTGGTGCATCAGTAGCTTTGGAGTTTTTTGAGGTTTCTGTAATTTTCTTTGTTTTAGATGCAGCTTTTTTAGATTGTGCAAAAACTGTTTGTGTGCTTAATAAAAGACTACAAACAATAAAACTTAAGATTATTTTTTTCATATAGTTTAATTTGTGGCAAGATAAAAATATTTTATAAAACCAAGGTTATTTTTTGATGAATATCTACTTTTAAATGAAATAAAGAAACAACCATGCAAAGGGAGTGGCAAGTAGTAGCGAATCAAATCTATCTAAAAAACCACCATGGCCAGGCATAAAGCTTCCACTGTCTTTTACATCTGCCATACGTTTTAATTTGCTTTCAAGCAAATCGCCCATAGTACCGATGATGGCGGCAGTTGTGGAAATGATTATGGCTGTTAAAATGAAATTATTTGATATAAAAAAATAGCAGAAAATACTCACCACAGTGATTGCCAGTATGGCTCCCCCAATGGTTCCTTCCCATGTTTTTTTGGGAGATATTTTTGTTAGTGGTGTTTTTCCAATTAAAGAACCAACAATATACGCCATGGTATCGTTTATCCAAATAGAGGCGATTAAAACTATTGGAATAGTATAGCCAGCATCAAAAAATTGTGTCCCGCCTTTAAATTCTAGTCCTTTATTTCTCAGGCTTATCATCAATCCGCAGGCTAATGAAATATAAGCCAACCCAAGCACTGAAAACCCTAATACTTTTATATTATTTTTTTTGCTTAGTACAATTTCTTTTACTGGTAAAACAACAGCAATAACTATGACGATCCATCTTCCAATTTCAGATAATGGCAAACCAAGCGGCTGCAATCTTGCATCAACATTCCAGAGCATTAAACCATAGCCACAAATCATCATAGCATATTTATGGAAAATAGAAATATTGTAATAATCTTCATCAATGAGTCCTAGTAATTTTTGGTATTCTAGCCAGCAACCAAAATGTATAATAGAAAATAAAATAAAAAAACTCCAGTAATTTATTATTAGTCCAGCTAACATTACTATAACAAATATTACTGCTGTTAAACTGCGTGTTTTTAGTGTTTTAATATTGAGAGCCATTATTATTTTTGTTTAAGTGTTGTAACTATGTTACTAGTTATTGCCAATAGAGTGAATATCATTTTCAATTGTGTTATGCAATATTATTTTTATATCGCAAATCTTTTTGTAAACAATCATTAATCCTACTACTGTTATTAAGGCAACTGCACCAATCCATAAAGGATAACTTTCGTCCATTACATCTTTTGCCGATTGTCCTTTTGATGTGGCAACATACATTGCAGTGATGGCAATGCCATTATTAATAAAGTGCATCAAAACATTTAGCCAGATGCTTTTTCCATAGAAGTATATGTATCCTAAAATCATTCCCAATGCCATTCTTGGCAAAAAGCCATAATAACTAAAATGAAGAATGCTGAAACAGAATGCTGTGAATATAATTGCTATATGATGTTGCTTAAACCAGTTTGTAAATAAGTTTTGCATCGCCCCTCTGAATAAAAATTCTTCAAAAACCGCAGGCAAAATGGCTATCATAATTAGGGAGATAATATAATCGCCAAAGGTTTTCATATTGCCTAATATCATTACTTGCTCGGCATAATCATCTTCCATAGCTTTAAATTTTAGTTCCCATTTGTGGGGTATAGGAATGAGTTTATTTAATTCTCCCAAACCACCACTCAACGCCAATGCAGCCAATGCTATTACTATTACTAGTCCAATTTGCTGAATATTTATTTTAGATGTAATGCCCAGATAATTAAGTGATTGGTTGCTTACAATTTTAGCGAAAGCAAATGCAGGAATAAACATCATTGCCAATGTGCCAAACATTTGCATACACCTTGCTTTATTGATATTTTCAGGTAGTGCCATTGCTGCCATAAGTTTTTTGCTATCGCCACTTAACAATGTTTTCATATCTGTCATTGTTAATACAAATCCAAATTGAATAATACCAGCTAAGATTAATCCTGCTATTACAAGGCCCAACAATATTCCTAATTGCCAAAAATAACTAATGCGTGGCTTCATTTCGTTTGTTAACCAGTCATTAGTCTGTATGTTTGCATCCATTTAAGTAAGAATTTTTAAAGATGGTAAAAATAGGGGACAATATAACACTGCCTGCATTTCCTTTACTGCTGGCACCCATGGAAGATGTGAGTGACCCGCCTTTTAGAGCGGTATGCAAAGACAATGGTGCCGACCTTATGTACACAGAATTTATTAGCAGCGAAGGATTAATTCGTGATGCAATAAAGAGCAGAAAAAAACTTGACATTTTCGATTACGAAAAACCAATAGGTATTCAAA
>CANGOT010000316.1 GCA_947455425.1 Chitinophagaceae bacterium
GGCAGATAACTCAGCAGTTTATCTGCATCTTTTAATAATTGATTGTAAGCAGTTGCAAGACTTTTATCTTTAGCTTTTATCTTGGCTTTTTTTGTTTTCAATATTGCAAAATCAAATTTTATATTATCTGTTTTAGATAACGAAATATGTGTTGATTGTGCTCTTAAAACACTTATAGCAAAACTTGCTAGTACTAATAAAACTGTAATTTTTTTTATCATTATTTCTTTTTTATTTCAATAATTGCAATAGCTTCTATTTCTATCATTTTATCTTTTGCAGCCAATGCTGGTACGCCCACAACGGTGCTCGCTGGCATTTCTTTTTCTCCCATTATTTCTTTTCGTATTCTTCTGAAAATATCAATCAATTCTGGTTTATAGTTTACAATGTAGGTATTCATTTTAACAACATCTTTAAATGTTGCACCAGCACTTTCAAGTTCTGTTTTAATATTGTTAAAAGTCGCACGGGTTTGTGCTTCAAAATCTTCGCCATCGCCTGTTAAGCCAGCAACATAAATAGTTTTGGTGTTACCGTTTGATATTACAACTGCTTTTGAATAGCCGGGCCCGGCGTGTAGAAATTCTTTTTGAATATGGGAATGTATTTTATTATTACATCCATTTAAAAGTAATATTATACCAAAACCCGAAAGTAGTTTTTTCACTTTTTATTTTTAAGTAGCAATATTAGATTGATTTTACTTCTATAAATCGGCAGGAAATTTCGGCAACGTTTTTTTTGAAAAATATATTTTTAAAATTTTGGCAAAGAAAAAAACGAATTATTAATAACTACTTAATGTGGTTTACATAATAATGTTCTTTTAACAACAAAAGCCCTGCTATTGCAGGGCTTTTATTGTTATACCATCTTACACTTTATTAGGAGTAATTGCAGCTGCTGCATTTCCACTGCTTTTAGTGGCAGCTATACGCCTGTTAGCATCGGTGTTTGCTTGATTGGTTAGTGCATTTAAATTTCCTACGAGTGTAGTGTATTTTCCAGTAGTATCTATTTCAGGATTACTGTTGCTGTTGATTTGTTGTTCTAATACAGCAAAAGCAGCAATAGCAGCAGGTTTTAATCCACTTGACGACTGTGAAGGCTTTTGAGCATAAGCTTTGGTGCGTTCCAGGTATTTAATATTAAATTGGTCGTTACTATCTTTTAAATAATTTACCCAATCTGCCAGACCTAGAGTCGTTACTGCAGCACTGATTGCAGGATTGGTTTGCAAATCTGTAATCAATTTACTTACAATTTCTGTTTCAATAGCATATGCCATTTTATGAACACGCTTGCCATATTTATTCATACAGTTTACAATTGTTTGTCCAGCTTGTTGTTTTGCAGCATCGAAGTGATGTGTAAAAGATTCAGCGTTATTAACAATCCCTATTATCGCTTCATCTCTTTGTAAATCAATGGCAATTAATTCCTGTGTTTCCGGACTGTCTTTTTGATAAGCATATGCAGCTTCCATAGGCAATAAACCATCTTTAGCCACATTTATAAAAGCTTTAGCGTCAAGGCATTTCCACTGCCGTTTTCATCCTCAGATAATTGAATAAAGGCTTTAATAAAAGCAATAACTTGCGGCAAAGTAAATTTGCTGAAATGAGGTGTCATTAACATAATTTTAAAATTTTAATTAACTAAATTATAAAATAACCTCATCGAAATATTGAATTCGCTCCTTTTGCGAAAAATTTAACATTTCCAATTTGGAGGATGGTTTTTAAATGATGGCTTAATGCCCACCAATTTGGAGGAAGCTTTTTAAGCATTGGATGAATACCCTCCAATTTGGAGGATACTTTTTAAGTGATGGCTTAATGCCCTCCAATTAGGAGGAATATTTTCAAGTGATGGCTTAATGCCCTCCATTTTGGAGGAAGCTTTTCAAGTGATGGATTGTTGCCCTACAATCTGAGTAAGCTTTTCTATTGATAGATTTAGACCTTTTAGTTTATAGGAATTGTTTTATACTCAATAGACTTACCTCAACATACGCTGAACCCTTATTTAATTAAATAAGAATAGCTGCATAAAATGCAGCTATTCTTACCATCATATAAAGATATAATATCTAAAAAGTAAATACGGCTGCCATTACTATTTCAGCAGCTTTTGTAGAAGCATTACCATTTTTATCTATATAAGGAGTATTGTTATTTTTATCCTCGGTCATGTCTGCTTTATATTCTGCTTTTAAAGTGAGGTTGCCAATTTTGTAAGCACCTGTAACGGTAAATGTTGAATACTTTTCTTTTGCCACATTATTGCTGATAACATCTGTTTCTAATCTGTCTAAATATTCATATCGAATACCAGCACTAAAAGGTTTGCAAAAGCTATGTTGCAGGTAACCTACATAACTATTATAATTTCTAACTGCAACTAAACTATCAGCACCAGAAAGTTGTGTCATATCAAATCCAAGATTCCATTTCTTAGCTAATTTATAACGTAATTGCAAGTTACGATGCCAGCCATTATCTCTCTGTCCTTCAATCCAGATAGCAGCTCTTACATCTAATCCTTTTGCACCAAATGGATCAATAAAAAAAACTTGCATACATATGTCCGATAGCCCATAACCAGGAGAAGCTATGGTTCTATTACCCCCATTTTTAGAATCATTGCTATTGTATAATCCAAGGGATACTTTATTTTTTTCATCAAACGCATAAGTTGCTTTAATACCAGCACTTCTGATGAAGTTTTGATTTAAAAATCCCCATGACATCGTATAATGAAAATTATCGGTAGAAGTTAGTCTTTCAAAGGATTGATAGCGATACATGATACCACCTGTGAATGACAACTTATTATTTACTTCATAAGTGGCAGTTAAGTTTTGAATATTGTATGATGGAGGAGCACTGGCATCAGGGGTTTCTCTTTGTCCAAAAGCTAGTTCAGCATTGGCTATAATGCTACCAAATCTCTTTTTCAATTTTAAATCTAGCATGCCAAACTCTAATGAGTTTTGTTTCATACCTAAAGAGATGGCTTCGGGTGTGCCAATATTTTTGCCCTGTGCAAAGTCGTAACGATAATACATATCGGCTGAGCCCGAAAATTGCAAAGAACTATCGACTTTAGATATTTGAGCATTTACAATACCTACGCTTGATAATAAACAGCATAGCGGAATAATTACTTTTTTCATATTTAACTTTTAAAGTATTTTTAGGTGATAAATTATTTAACAATAAATGGTTGGTGTTGTAAAACATCATTGTTTACAGATAATACAACATAATATAATCCAGAAGAAAGGGTATTGATGTTTAGTGAAAGATTGTTGTTGCCATTGCTAACATTAAATGTGTTTGTGATTAGTTTTTGTCCTAATGAATTCTGTATATATAGTGTTGCTTTATCAGATTTTGTAGAGATGTAATTAATTTTTAATATTTCGTTTTTTGCAACAGGATTAGGATAAACAGATGCAATGATGTTTTTAACAGGTTTTACAACAGCTGATGCAATAGGAGAGTAGTTATAATTGCCATTTCTATCCATTATTTTTAATCTGTAATAAA
>CANGOT010000317.1 GCA_947455425.1 Chitinophagaceae bacterium
ATGTTTTATTTATTGATTTAGATCCGGAACAAATTGATATTAACGTGCATCCTACCAAGCAGGAAATTAAATTTGAAGACGAAAAAATAACGTATGCCTTCGTGCAGGCTGCAGTTAAGCATGCACTTGCTCAGTTTAGTATTGCACCAAGTTTAGATTTTACTTTAAATGCCAATATACAAAGCCTTTCGGCAGTTAATACACCTTTTACCGATGAGAAGAAAGATGCGGCATCTTCATCTAATTTATATAAAACATTTACCCAAAAAAATCAAGCACATTTTATAGAAAAAAGTGATAGAAATGAATTGAAACATTGGAAGGATTTTTATCAGCCGGCTAAAGAAATTGCAATAGGGAATGAGGAATTAGTTTTTAAAAATATCAATCAACAAGATTTAAAAAGCGAGAAATCAGAAGCCGAAATTCAAACATCGGATTTTAAACATTCTTCAATAACTTTTGAACTTACACAAGTACATAATACCTATATCATTTCACCAACTCCTAAGGGCTTCATGTTAATTCATCAACAATTAGCACATGAAAGAGTATTGTATGAAAAATATAGTAAGGAAGCACATGGTAAACAAGCTGTAACACAGAAAAGCTTATTTCCTGTAAGTTTGGAATTGGGTGCAACTGATGCTGTTTTATTAACAGAACTTTTAGATGATATTAATGCTTTAGGATACCACGTTGAACCTTTTGGTAACAATACTTTTGTAATACAAGGTACACCAGCAGATGTTTTGCATGGAAATGAAAAAAATAGTATTGAGCTTTTACTAGAACAGTTTAAACATTTTAGCAGTGATATTAAATTTAGTAAACGCGAAAAATTGATTCGTTGTTTAACCAGGCAAAATGCTATAAAAGCTGGTCAATCTTTATCTCAAAAGGAGATGCAAAATTTAATTGAAGATCTATTTAAATGCAGTACGCCAAATACTACAGTTACGGGTAATCCAACTTTTATTGAATTTAAAGAAGACTATTTAGATAGAATGTTTACAAAATGGTAAACCTTAATTGAGATTATGAGTAATAAAGTTATTATCACTGCAAAATGCCACCCTTTTTTAATTGAAAAACTGTATGAAAAGGGGTATGAAGTATTGCATAAGCCTAAAATGCTTTACGCTGAATTACTTAATGACATTAATAGCTGTGTGGGATTAATAACCACAACGAGTATTAAAATCGACAAACAAATTATTGATGCTGCCACACAACTAAAATGGATTGGAAGATTAGGGAGTGGAATGGAGCATATAGATGTTGATTATGCTGAGTGTAAGGGGATAAAATGTGTAAGTAGCCCAGAAGGAAACTGTAATGCTGTTGCTGAACATTGTTTGGGTTTGTTATTAAACTTAATGAACAATATTAACAAAAGTAGTAATGAAATAAAACATGGGAACTGGTTGAGAGATGAAAATAGGGGCGAAGAGCTGTTTGGTAAAACCATTGGCATCATTGGGTTTGGACATACTGGGAGTTCGTTTGCAAAATTATTAAAGCCATTCAATGTTACTGTTTTGGTAAATGATATTAGCAAATTCGATTTCTCGAATCATTATTTAAGAGAAGCTAATTTAGAGCAGATTTCAAGATATGCTGATGTGATTAGTTTACACTTGCCATTAACCGAATTAACAAAATACTATGCTAATGACGCATTCTTTAATGCATTACAAAAGCAACCTTATTTTATTAACACAAGTCGTGGGAATATCGTAGATACTAATGCTCTTATTGCAGCGTTAGAAAATAAAAAAGTAAAAGCAGTAGCACTCGATGTATTAGAAAATGAAAAACTTAAAACCTATACAGATAAAGAAAAAAAACAGCTTGATTTTTTATTGCAACAACAAAATGTAATCATCACACCACATATTGCTGGATACAGTAATGAAGCGTTTTATAAAATGGCAAAAGTAATTTTGGAGAAATTAGGATTGTAATATTTATAAGTGAATATGTTTAATTCTAAAGAAAACGAAAGCAATGGTAATTGTTAATATTAATAGAGAATAAATTGACAGTTGTTTATTTGTATATGAAGTTTTGAATAATCGAATAATGCAAATTATCGGTAGTATAAAAAGTAAAAGAATTACGGGAAGCCACATGAATTCGAAAATAGCACCTACTATTTTATTAGAGTAAATATTCACTTGAGTTCCAATAGACCAAAATAAAGATAAAAGTATGCTTAATCCAAGAATAATTTTGTCTGTATTTAAAAAATGAAAAGCTGTTTTTGGGTTTGACATAATTGAATTTAAATGTATAATCAAAATTGTAAGTAAATAGGCATCACTGGTTCACTAGATTTAAAATAACCATAAGCCAATGCAAATAAAAGAAAGATTGCTGTAAAGCCAATAATACCAACCCTTTGAAATTTAAGTGAAATTTTTGTAGAATAATTTTCTGGTAAAAAATGTAAGCCCAAGCCAAGAAAAATCATCAATAAAACACTATGATAATTATCCCAAAATTGATTCCAAATATTAAATACTAAGTGATGTTGAATTTGACTGATAACAGTACCTGCGATCTTGAAGTTTTTTGCTTTGAAAAATATCCAGCAAAAACAAACGAAATGGAACGTAATAATAATTGCTAAGAATTTATATAGACCAACCTTGTTCCATTTTGAAATAAATTTTTTAGTAGTTTCTCCCCACAATTTATGAATGGCTAAAGCAATGCCGTGTAAAGCCCCCCAAAAAATAAAATTTAAACTTGCTCCGTGCCATAACCCTCCCAACAACATAGTTGCAAAAAGGTTGAAGTATTGCCTGATTTTTCCAAGTTTATTTCCTCCCAAAGGAATGTATAAATAATCCCTCAGCCAACTTGAAAGTGAAATGTGCCAACGTCTCCAGAATTCAGTGATGTCAAGGCTTTGGTAAGGCGATATAAAGTTTGGTGGAATCTTAAAACCAAGCCATCGGGCAATACCAATTGCAATGCTACTATACCCGCTAAAATCGCAATAAATAACAACAGCATAGCCATATACTGCAAATAAACATTCTAGTCCACTATACTTTTCTGGTGCATCAAAAATATAATTAACAAGATTTAGTGTGATGTAGTCTGAGATGATAAGCTTCTTAAAAAGTCCTGTTATGATTAAAAAAAAACCCTCACTAAAATCTTCTTTTGTAATGCAGAATGGTTGGGAGATTTGTGGAATAAAATCCCTTGCCCTTACAATGGGGCCCATCACCAATTTGGGAAAGAATGAGAGAAACAAAAGATACTCATTGAACTTTTTTACAGGCACAAATTCCCCTTTATAAACATCAACAGTGTAGCTAATATTCTCAAATGTATAAAATGAAATTCCAACAGGAAGCATTATATTCAAGGGGTTCAGTTGTGTTGAGAAAGTATTGTTTAAAATTTCTATTGCAAAATCTGTGTATTTAAAATAGAATAATAAACTAAGATTTGAAACGATGCTCAGTATCAGCAGCAACTTTTTTTTGTGTTGCTCTTTTTGTTTATAAATAGCATTTGATAAAATAAAATCTGCAA
>CANGOT010000318.1 GCA_947455425.1 Chitinophagaceae bacterium
ACGTTAGCATTATTTATTAAGCTGATACTTCCAAATCGGCTACTAGATGTTGTAGTAATAGTTGATCCATCAAAAACAATTTCTAAACTTGTGTCTTCAATTGCACCAAGTGACAATGGTGAGCTATTCTGATACACAACTTTCTGATGTCCAGTCGAGGGCAAAGAAATTGAGATAGTCTTACTTTTGTTTACTGTTAAAGCTGCTCCAGGTAGTAAAGTAAAAGTAATAGGTGGCGTTGCAGTTGTTGGATTTCCGATTATAACACTATCACCACCAGCACTTGCAAAATTTGAATTACCAACATTCCAAATTCCAGTTAAAGAAACTGCAGAAGTGTTTTGAATGATAAAGTACCTCCCACCACTTGTAAAATCAACCAGGGTTCCACCTGTACCGTCGGCATTCGTTCCCCAACTTGTAACGTTATTGAGTGCTCCGGTGCCATTGTAGTACCATTTGGTTTGTGCTGATAGTTGTTTGGTTGCTATCAATATCAGGAAAATTGAAACGAATAGTTTAATTCCAAAAGAAGTAACACCTTCTACAAAAGGATTTTTTTTCATATTCATATATTTGCAATCGTTATTTAAAACGAAGCAAACGTAATTGTCTTAGTCAATATATACATATTTTATTAGTTCAGAATATATTCTAACTGATTACATTTGCTTTCCGAAATCAAAATTTAATTTCGGAACCTTTCAAATAACTCATTAACAATCTATTATGCAAATACTAAAAACGGGTAAAGATGAGATTGTTTATTTGCTATCAAGAGCCATTGAAAAGTATAAATCAGAGACCGGACAAGAAATAGTTCAAAATACCAATAGAAAAAACTACGAAGTACTGGCAATTTTACTTAGTGATATTAGCAATCAATTGCCGGAAAGATGGGAAGAATTTGGAACTGACTTATATACACCTGATAGCAACAAAACCCCAAAAGAGTATCCCTACAGAAAATACGATATTACCGGAGGACAAATAAAAGATGCCCTCAATGGAATTGTCGCACACCCACGTCCCTTTTTAGTAGATGCATGTTATATTTACTTATTTGGAGTGGGACGAAAGTTATTTGAAAAAAATCCAGTCGATAATAATTTACTGACAAAGTTTGCTGAAGAAAAGAAAGATCCGGAAATAATTGCCGACAATTCTGATAATCACTATAAAGAGCAAGTAGTAACATTACTGGGTTTACAAAAAAAACAAGCGAATAAATTGAAATTGGCTTGGTTTATTGCAGCATGTTTTAGTTTTTTTGCAATTGCTTCTTATGTTACTTTAGTGCAACAAAAAAAAGATTGGCAAACTATTAAGACCGAGATGAACATTCTACCCTATCAGCCTACAAAGTCTGAAATAGATAGTTTAGAAGGCGTTTGGTTATGTTATACCGGATCTCCCCAGGCAAGAATATCAGATCCATCAAGGTATCATAAAGTTGTACCAAATATTATTGATGTTTCCTATAAAAATGGTTATTTCACTTTTACAAGATATGGTGCAAGTTTTAATCACAATGGTTATATGCAATTTGAATCGCCTGGGATTGTGTCTGTATATTCAAAAATAAAAAGCAACTCAAACAATACAGAATCTCCAAGGCACTCCTTATTAGATCTTTTCGCAAATAAGAATTATTTATCTGCAATTTCTGCCTCCTGGAATTTTGATGTTGGAAACAAAAATAAAATAATCGGAATTCGAGAGATATTTATCAAACTTGGAAAAGGTGGAAAAATAGACGAAATTATAAACGATGTTGAGAACGCAAGTTGCAATTGCAAAGTAATCAGATGGAATCAACCTGATAATAAAGTAAGAACCTTCTATTTAAAAAACGAGTTATTAGACACTTTAAAATTAAATGAATTGAAACTACTTATCAATGAGAATAGCATTTTACAGAATATTCCACAGGATAATTTAATTATCACAAAAGATAGTACTCATTAATATTGGATGATATTGAACTTTACATTAAGCTAATATACTAATAGGCTTAATGTGTACAATTACAATAAATACCATTATATACCTCAAAAAGTGCAGCTGTACCTGCCGGAACCGTAAAAGTATAATTACCATTCGTTGGTGCAACAGTAACCGGTGTTATAGTACCTGTTAAATTGCCAGTATTCAAATCAACACGCTGACCCGCAATACTAACACTGGCAGACTGTAAACTTGGTGTTGTAGAAGAACCCATTTTGTATACATAACCACTATTTAAATTATCTGGTAAACTTATAGTAAAAGTGCCTGATGTTGTGTCTGTAATAGAGTTACCTCGATTTATGATAAGGATTCGGCAATTGTTTTTATTGTCTTTTACACTCCAAACTTTAATGTTAGGATTATTGACTTTATTGGAAATATTGTTTGATATAATCGCAGCGTTATTTTGAGCCGCTCGGGCAAAAAGTAAAGCACCATAATAAATTGGGTTGACCACCACTTTATTACTACCAATTAATTGAGAGCTATTGTAGGTGAATGGCGAGTAATAAACACTGCTAGATCCTTCGGTGGCAAAATTAATTCCTGTAGCTTTTGTTTTTGCTAATTCAAACATCATATCAATAGCCCATAATGCACTACCCATTACATCACTTACTCCTTGCATTCCTCCTGCAGCTATTGTATTACTTTCTGCCAATCTAAAATTAAGATTATTTTGATTTGAGGTGATGATACATGGGTATAAACCCGTACTGGCATTTCTCACTTCATCATTTGTATACGTGTCGCTTAAGTATTTATTTAAAAATGAACTAACAGTGCCGCTAGAGGCTGAACCAAGCGGATAGGTATGCATTGAAATAGTTGAAACATTGCTTGAAGCAGTTTGATTGATAAAATAGCCGATGCTATCTGCCCAACTTGTTGAACTAGTAGGATTAGCCTTTGCTAATGCAGGTGCAACAATGCTTCCATATTTTTTAACTTTATCAGCAACAAAATTAAATTCGCTGATATAGCTGTTTAGGTTATAACCGCTTAACCTTCTGGCATTGCTTTCATAAGCATCTGGTTCGTTTCCCAATTCAAATTTTAAATAAGTGTTGTTATTTAATGATGATTGAGCTGTATTACAAAAGTCTGCTACTCTTGCTGTGTCAATAAAAGCTAAATTAATACCCCAATACAATGATGGTTTATAGGCTAAAGTGTTAACAAATGCTTGCACATTAGCCACATCAGTTGCATCTATAGATGTACTTACACTAGGTGCTCCCAATGGACAGTACTGACAATTAAATACCGATGCGTTTGAATTATATGAACTAGGAGCATTTGCAAATGTTGCCGACTTCCAATATGAATTATTTGTACCATTTATTCTAATAGCTGGTTGTTGAAAAGGATAGAAATTATTAAACAAGTTGGCCGTAATATCTCTGTTATTAACACCATTGTAGCTATTACTGAAGTTCATTCCAATGTAGGTGGGATTAAATGAAAAACCAACCATGGTGCTATCAATAGTAGCCCATATATCCTTAACATTCAAAGAAATTGTAGCACTTGTTTGAGCAC
>CANGOT010000319.1 GCA_947455425.1 Chitinophagaceae bacterium
ATCTATTAAATTTATTGTATTCCCACTTTTATCCTGATACTTCATCATTTCTTCTATTGAACGATTCTCCATAAATTCTTTAGGATTGATATAATCAGTTTCTTGTATTTTTCTTTTATCGCCAGGATCAAAACCATCTCCAATAATAATAGGGCGAAGCAATGTTTTGCTGGTGTTATTATTATTGGTATGATAAAAAATGCGATAATCAAATTGCCCAAAGCTTTTTGTAGTTTCGCTGTAACCCTGAAATTTAATATTGCTATTACCATAAATACTTGCATCAAAATGGAAATCGCTTACAATTTGCCTAGCACCGTATACGGGGGTATACCCCACTTGAATATATATTCTGCAATAGGTTGTTAAACTGGTACCATTTGCAAAACTGGTAGTAAAAGCCAGTGTTTTATAGCCTGTTGTGGTATAATTATATGTTAGATTATAATTAACTATTTGGTTGTTTTGCACCACCGTTTGCTGCACACCATTGCCAAAATCTACACGCAAGCTAGAGATTGTTATTGGGCTGTAATTCAAAAATAAGTTATCCGCGAACTTTAACTTAATATCACCAGAACTGCTTCTCAAACTGTTATTTAAAGTTGAGACTACCATAACATCTTTGTTTATAAAAGCATCCTTGCCAGCAACGGGATAGAATTGTCCACCAGTAAAAGTTAAACCACTATTTGCAGGATTATCTCCATCATAATTTAGCTTATAGAAATTCGTATGTAAAATACCGACATCTACAATATCGGTGGTAGGATAAAAATTGATTCTACTTTCAAGCGTTAAAAAATTTAAACCCTGCGTTTGTTGACTTGCATGATAAACATCAAGATTGGCTTGTTTAAAATATGTTGCATCAGCGGTATCGAATTGTGGTAAGTTAAACGAGTCTAACCTGGCATATCCATAGCTCCGTTCATACAACACCTTGCCGTTAATAATTGATAAATTAAGATTGCCTATTGCACCATCAATAGTTGAGCTATCTTTTATTTCTTGGCCTCTGACTATAGTGCATAACATTACAGCACATATTAAAATGTATTTTTTCATTTTTTTAAATTAAATTGTTTTGAAAATAAAATACCGAGGGTAGCCCCGTACCCGTTTGAAGATTGTTAGTTTTAGATATGATTTACTTAGAATATATATGTTCTCAAGTGTTTGCAAAAACACTGTAACAATAGAAGCTTAAACAGTTTTGGTTATTTCTTCTTGAGTTTAAAAAGTTATGGAAGACCCGCTTTTTTTGCCTTACCCTTATAATGAATCCCACTAATAAAGTAAGGTATACTGGCAAGAATGGGTATCGCTCCTAATATAGTTTGACAGTTTAGAATTATTGCTTTTTTATCAGTGGTAGTTTTGCCAATTGTTCCATCTGTATAATAATCATAAATCTGCCTTTTGTTGTAACTAAGATTTGCAACAAGTTCTATAAAAATGCCTCCTGCCAACAGCATCCAGGCATTCTTATTTGCAGTGTATGCTTTTTTATTGTAGTAACTTTTGTCAAAAATTAACTCACTATTTTTTTTAATTGTATTACTATCATTTAATTGTGTATACCCAACAAAATGATTGCACACAATAAGTAAGAGAAATAAACTTTTTTTCATTTTCAGATATTTTTAATTTATGGCAAGATTGATTTTGATTTTTTCTTATGCTCTCTCGCATTCACAAAATAATACAAACTACCTGCTATGGGTAAAGGATATAAAACTTGCAAAAAGAATTGTACTACGCTACTCATAAAAGCACTCATATCAAAATATGATGAAGAACTTGTAATCACATAACAGTTTGATTCGGCTAAGATTTTCATCGTAATACCCGTTCCTATTAAAATAAAGCCAGTTTTATTCGCTCCTCTTGCTTTTTTTTTATAATAGTCTTTGCCAAAAACTTGCGGTGGCTTATGTATGCTACTATCAACATCTAAGATCTGGCTGGTGAATAAAGATGACTTAGTTTGTATTTTGTAGTTACTGTTAGTTATGGTATAAGTATTACTGTTGTATTGACAAAATGCTAATTGCAAACTAAATACTGATAGAATGGAAAGAAATAGCTTTTTCATTTAAAAAAATTTATCTGTTTAATTAATCACATCGTGAAAATAAAAGGACTTGGCGGGCTAACATCACTCTCTAAAAGAATTTGATCTATGTCAAAAAATTTTGCTCGTATATGATTTGTTGTTTTATAGTTTTTTTTCTTAACAACTTCTCTTAAAGATGTTTTCATCAACCACACTAAAATATTGTAGCTATTCTTAACATAGTAAAGCAACTGTTGTCGCAACACCATTTTAATATATGTATATGATAGCATCGTTTCGGTTGTACTTTTTAATGATTCATTTCATTTATCTGAACCTGGTTTCTGGATGTAGTATTTTATGAGTACAGATTTTCTATAATTACACAAGGAGAAATATTTCAATTTCAGGATTGACCTCCCTTCGTAAATAAAAATGAACTAGCAATCTATAAATATTCTTAGTCCTTGAAAGATGTGTCGAACACTATTTCTTGCGAATGATTTCTCTAGCAAAAAAGTTACCTGGCAAGCTGGTTCTGATTTTCCCCATAAAAATTTTGAATGATGCCTGCCAAGTAACTAACACACCCACATTGTCACCTACAAAAAAGCCAATTGTATAGAAGAACTGTAGTTCAGCGATTAAGCTGTTTTGGTTATTAAACTTGGTGCAAATTAGAAGTTTGGGCTTTAGACCGTTAGCATAACTTGAGGAACGTGCAGTTTTAATAAAGAACGTGTTATTTGAGCGAAGGAACGTGCGTGTTATTTGCGAAAATTTGAGGCTTTTGGGATAAACATTTTGTAAACAATCTACATATTATTTGCGATAAACCATATTGATTATATGCCTATACATTTTAATACAACTATCTTTAAGTTCATCCTTTCAACTAAATTTCTTCCTTTTTTCCAACAATTTTTCAATCTATAATTTAAAATGATTTGCTTTGCCTGCTAAGAACTAAAAATATGAAGATGATTATGTTTAAAAATATGTTAGCAGTTTGCATTATTGCGGGTTTATTTCAATCTTGCTCATCTAGCAATATCACTAATGAAGAGGGTCTTAAAAAGTTTTTTGATGAAAATAAAGTAGAGGGAACTTTTGCTTTATATAATAATGGACAAGGTAATTTTAATATTTATAATTTAAGCAGGTATAAAGATTCGGCCTATTTACCAGCCTCGACATTTAAAATTGTGAATTCGCTGATTGGTTTGCAAACAGGTAGAATTACAAACACCAAAATGCAAATGAAATGGGATGGCATTGACAGAGGAATGCCAGAGTGGAATAAAGATTTAACAATGGAAGAAGCTTTTAAAGTTTCGTGTGTACCCTATTACCAGGAAGTAGCAAGAAGAATTGGCAAAGACACTATGCAAAGCTGGCTGGATTCTTTAAGCTATGGCACAAAAAAAATTACTACAAAAATTGATACTTTTTGGCTCGACAACTCTTTAAAAATAAAGCCCGATGAACAAATG